>JAGVUW010000825.1 GCA_019136035.1 Verrucomicrobiota bacterium
GGGCACGAGGCGGATGATCAGCTCGATGTGGCGGGTGTCCTCGGCATCACCGGCCAGGGAGTAGGCGCGGTAGACCGGCGTCGTGTTGCCCGGGTAGGCCGGCGCCCGCAACTGGACGTAGGCGCCGGGGACGAAGTGGATCGTCTCCGGGTCGATCAGCTCCAGACGCAGCAGGCGGATGTCGTGCGTCAGCGGCGTCAGGGCCTGCACCACGGCGCGGTACTCGCGAATCGCGAAGAGCGCCCGCGGGATCTCGATGGACAGGTCCTGGCGGACCTTCAACTGGCAGGACAGACGCAGGCCCTCGGCGACCTCGGCCGCCGTGAGATGCGGCTCCTCGGTCGCCAGGAGCTGACCGCCACCCGCGGTCACCTTGACCTTGCACAGGCCGCAACTCCCGCTGCCGCCGCAGGCCGAGGGGATGAAGACGCGCTGCGCGGTCAGGGCGCTGAGCAGGCTGCTCCCGCCGGGGATCTCCAGGACGCGCTCACCGCCGTTGATGCTGATGCGGCAGGTGCCGTAGTCGTTGAAGTAACGGTCGGCTACGACCAGCAGCAGCGCCAGGACACCGCACAGGGCGCAGAGACTCCCGACAGCCGTCAAGAACATCATGGTCAACGCAACGCTCCAGACTCTCGCCCCGACCCACCCTCAGAACTTGATCATGCCGCTGAAGCCGACGAAGCCCAGGGCGATGATGCCGCAGATGATCAGCGTGATGCCGGTGCCGCGCAGGTTCTCGGGGACCTTGTCTTCCTTCAGACGGTTGCGGATGCCGGCCATCAGAACGATCGCCAGGAGCCAGCCCAGGCCGCTGCCCAGACCAAAGACCAGGCATTGCCAGAAGCCGTAGCCCTCCTTGGCGATCATGAACAGCGACACGCCCAGGATGGCGCAGTTGACCGTGATCAGGGGCAGGAAGATGCCGAGGGCGAAGTACAGCGGCGGCGAGAAGCGCTCGATGACCATCTCGACGAACTGGACGAAGGCCGCGATGACGACGATGAAGAGGATGTACTCGAGGAACTCGATCTTCAGCGGCAGCACGATGTAGGTATGCACGAGGTAGTTCAGGGCGGCGGTGGCGGTGGTGGTGGCGGCCACGGCCACGCCCAGGCCGATGCTGGTCTTCATCTGCCGCGAGATGGCAATGAACGAGCACATCCCCAGGAAGCGGGTCAGGAGGATGTTGTCGGTGATGGCGGCGGCCAGGAGGATGACCAGCGACTGCACCAGCAGGCCGGGCTCGGCAGGGGCGGCGGGGGTGATCATGCGGGGGTCCCTCCCTGACGACGCACCCAGTGATTGCAGAGCCAGACGATCAGGGCCAGCATGAAGAAGGCCCCCGTCGGCATGATCATGATGGTCCACTGGTGCCACCACAGCTCGCGCGCCGGCAGGGCCAACCCGAAGAGCGTCCCGAAGCCCATCACCTCGCGCACGACTGCAATCGGTATGAGCACCAGGCTGTAGCCCAGGCCGGCACCCGCGCCGTCAAGAAACGACGGCCAGGCCGGGTTCTTCGCGGCGAAGGCCTCGCAGCGGCCCATCAGGATGCAGTTGGTGATGATCAGGCCGACGTAGGGGCCGATCAGCTTGTGGACCTCCGGGAACCAGGCGCGCATGGCGAAGCCGGCCACGATGACATAGGCGGCGATGATCAGCACCTGGACCATCATGCGGACCTGCTTCGGGGTGTAGGCGCGCAACACCGAGATGGTGGCGCAGGAGAGGGCCGTGGCGAAGGTCAGCGCCCCGCACATCAGCACGGTGTTCTTCAGGAGGTTGGTCACGGCCAGGGTCGAACAGATGCCGATGACCTGGCGGAAGACCGGGTTCTCGCGCCAGAGGTTCAGGACGAGGGCTTTGCCGCCCGGCGAGTCAAGGAATCCCATGGTGGTTCAGGGCCTCCCCGTTGGCGGGTCCTGCGCGGGCTGGGCCATCGCCCGGTGCAGGCTCTCCAGGTGGTCGTTGAGCAGGCGTTCCATGGCCAGGCAGGTCTGCGTGGCGCCGCTGATGGCATCGACATGGCGGCCGTCCGCATTCGGCGAGCCGGGCGCGGCGATGCGCAGGACCGGCCCGGATGGATTCGGCGCGATGGCAATGCCGGCGCGGAACTGCTCGGTGAAGATCGGCTCCTCGATGCGGCCGCCCAGACCCGGGGTCTCGGCCTGCTCGAGGATGACCAGGCCGAGGGTGCGAGTCAGGTCGGGCGACACCGCCAGGATGCCCTGCACGGGCCCCCAGAAGCCCATGCCGCGGAAGGGCACCCCGTAGGCCCGCAGCGTCGTCCGCCCGGCATCCTCGTAGGCCTTCAGGAGGCTGAACTGACGGCCGGTCTGGGGGTCGGTGCGGACCTCGCCGGCGACGACGCGCTCGCGCACCAGGGCCGCGACGGCGGCCTTGTCGAGGCGTTCCGGGTCGCCGTAGTCGAAAACGGCGATCAGGGCGCGCTGGCGAAGGAACTCGCTGTTGCGCTCAAGCAGGTCGGCGGCGCCGAGGTAGATGCCGGTGACAGCCGACCCGAAGACCAGGGCCACGCCGACCATGAAGGCCACGATAAACCAGGGCTTCGAGGTCATGGCGCCGACCCTCCGGCCGCCGCGGCCGCGGCGGCCGTCTTGGCCGGCCGCCGGCCGGCCTCCTGGAGGCGCTTGAGCAGCATTTCGAGGCTGGGGCCGATGGTGTTGCCGAGGAGGATGGCGAACCCCAGGCCGCCGGAGAAGACCGCCTTCCAGCGCATGAAGATCAGCATGGCACCGATGAAGGCGCCATAGAGGAGCTGCGTGGTCTTGTCCTTCGGCGCACTCACCGGGTCGGTGACCATGAAGAAACACCCGTAGAGGAGCGCCCCCGACGAGAGCGACCACAGCAGCGGCGGCACCGCCGTCACCCCGAAGCCATGCCGCAGGACCAGCACCGCCAGAATCGCCCCGGTCAGGCTGCTGAGCTGCAGACGCCACGAGGCCGTGCCGGTGACGAGGAGGTACAGCGCTCCAATGATGAGCAGCACCGCCGAGACCTCGCCGATGCAGCCGGCGGCGAGGACCTTCTGCGTGCCGTCGGCGGCCGTGAAGACGCCGCCAATCCGGCCCGTCACGAGATCCTTCAACGGCGTCGCCCAGCCGTAGTCACGCAACGACCACAGCGGCGTCGCGGCGCTGACCGCGTCGAGGCCGGAGAGGACGCGCTGGGGGCCCCAGTGGGCCAGGCCGCCGAAGCCCTCGTAGACCGGCACGAAACCGCGCGTCATGGCCAGCGGGAAACACACGTAGATGAAGGCGCGGCCGACGATGGCCGGGTTGAAGACATTGCGGCCGAAGCCGCCGAAGAACTCCTTGCCGAAGGCGATCGCCACCACGGCGCCCACGGCGGCCATCCAGTAGGGCAGTGTCGGCGGCAGCGACAGCCCCAGCAGCAGGCCGGTGACGAGGGCCGACTCGGTCAGCGGATCGCGGCGCTGACGCGCCAGGAAGAACTCGGTGGCACAGGCCCAGAGGACGGTCCAGACACACAGGGCCAGGGCACGCCAGCCGAAGAAGACAACGCCGCCAGCGAGGGCAGGCAACAGCGCCAGGCAGACCCGGCGCATGGCCACCTGCGGCCGGAATCGCTGGGTCTGGGCGGGACGTTTGCGGGGCACGTCGGCCACAGGCAGGACCTCCTCCTCCAGGATCATCAGGCGGGCGCTCCGAGTGACAGCGCCCCGCCGGCACGCTCAACGGCAGTTCGGGCAGCCGCCGGCACGATGCGGCCAGGCCACCGTCAGACCGCGACCGAACATGAAGGCGTCATCGACCTCGAAGCTGGCGGTGTCGAGAATCTCGGCGAACTCGCCGCTGGCGTAGAGCACGACCGCACCGGCACGGAACTCGCGCGCCCCAGGGACAGGAGCGGTCACCGGAACCAGGATCGGCTTGCTCACACGGCAGGAACCGATGGCACCCTCGAAGCGGAACCCGACGCAGTCGGGACCGGCACGGCGCTGCAGAGCCTCAAGGCGCTGCCGGGCAACCTCGGAAACGGTCATCACCACGAACTCCACACCGCCAGCGGCGCGATATGACCCCACGAGGCGCGTCCCCCTGGACCGCGCCTCGCGAGGCCGACGCCGTCTACGACATCACCCGCGGGCCCTCAGGCCTCCTCGAAGTCGTCCTTGCCGGCACCGCACTCCGGGCAGACCCAGTCGTCCGGGAGGTCGTCAAAGGACGTCCCGGGCTTGATGCCGTTGTCGGGGTCGCCGACCTTGGGGTCATAGACATAACCGCACAGCGTGCACTCGTACTTCTTCATCCGGATGCTCTCCTGCTCTGCTCTCAGACCACGGCCGACTCCGGCCCCACTACCGACCGCACGCGCCGCTTCCTCACAGCGCCGCACGGACGGCCTTCAACACCGCCGCGTAGTCCGGCTCGTGAGTCACCTCACTCACGAGCTGCTCATAACGTAGCACGCCGTCGGCGCCGATGACGAACACACAACGCGCCAGAAGACGCAGTTCTTTGATCAGGACGCCGTAGGCGGTGCCCAGAGCGGCGTCACGGTGGTCGGAGAGCGCCACCACGCGCTGCACCCCGGCGGCGCCGCACCAGCGCGCCTGGGCGAAGGGCAGGTCCATGCTCACGGCCAGGACGACGACCTTATCGCCCAAGGCCGCCGCCTCCTTGTTGAAGCGGCGCGTCTCGGTGTCGCAGACCGGCGTATCGAGCGACGGCACCGTCACCAGGACGACCGTCTTGCCGCGGTAGTCGGACAGCCGTACCGGCTTCAGCCCGCCGTCGAGAACGACCGCATCGGGAGCCGGCTTGCCGACCGCCGGCAGCGGGCCGGTCAGCGTCAGCGGATTCCCCAGAAAGGTCACACCAGCAACCTTCGTACTCATCAGCGCTCTCCTCATGCGTTGGACTCGTGACTCTCACTCACAGTATGGCACGGCACGAGCCGCCATGCCAGGCGTCAAACGATGCTCTCAGACACGATGCCGGCCGCCCGGGTTGCGTCTGCCGTGGCGCCGGGACTCTCCGGCACCCCTCCAGGGCGCAGGGCCTGGGAATCCGTGACTCCCGGGGGGCGGACTGCGCGCGACCCCCGGCTACGATCTGTGCCCCCTCCGGGGTCGGCACCATCTCTCCCGAGGCCGGAATCGCAGCCAACGTTGGGCGCACCCGCCATCGCGAGGACACCCTCCGGAGACGCCAGTGCCCGCGGTTTGCATCCTGGAGGGATGCCAGATCGTAGCCGGGGGTCGACGAGCGCGTCAGCGCGAGGATACCCCCGGGGACACCGGTTTTCGCCGTTCCGCATCCTGGAGGGATGCCAGAACCGCGAGCCAGTGGCGCCGCCTCGCGCATCCTGGAGGGATGCCAGATCGTAGCCGGGGGTCGACGAGCGCGTCAGCGCGAGGATACCCCCGGGGACATCGGTTTTCGCCGTTCCGCATCCTGGAGGGATGCCAGAACCGCGAGCCAGTGGCGCGGCGCCGGCCGGCTCACATCGCGCCGCGGCCGCTCTGGAGGAGCGCCAGGGGCTCGGCGCGGCCGCTGCTGATGGCCGGCCACAGTGCCGCGGCTAGACACAGCGCCAGGGCGCCGGCAAAGCCCGCGGCCAGGGACCCCCACGGGATGACCAGCGGGGTCTCGAGGCCCCCGAAGAAGCTGACGTACTGCGACAGGCCGGTGCCGCACCACCCCGCCCAGAGGCCGAAGGCGAGGCTCAGCAGGCAGGCGCTCAGGCCGATCAGCAGCGCTTCGGCCAGGACCAGGCGCACGAGCGCACCGCGCGTCAGGCCGACGGAGCGCAGCAGGCCGAGCTCCCAGCGCCGGCTGCGCACCGAGGCCATGATGGTGTTGACCACCGCCAGCGAGGCGATCAGCAGGGTCACGAGCGGCAACTGGCACATGCTGCGGATGATGCCGTCGGAGCGCTGGCGGATGCGTCGGCCGACCTCCTCCGGGGTGCTGAGCCGCAGGGCCGTGCCGACCATCCGGGCGCCGTACTCCCAGGTGCCCTGGTCGTTGACCGGCTGGCGCTGACCGCGGTGTCGTTCGGCGATCGGCCGGAGGGCCTCCCCGACCTCGTCGAGGCTCGTTCCGGGCATGGTGTCCATCCAGATGAAGTGGATCCTGTCGAGGCGGAAATCGGCGGCGACCTCACCATAGTCGGCGAAGACCATGGCGGCGGCGCGGGCGCTGCGGCGGCGCAGTCCGGAGAACTTGGTCATCCAGTGCCACCCCGGCAGGGCGACGACGCCGGCGATGGTGTACTCGACAACGCGGTCCGGGGCTTCGGGTGGGATCAGCCGGAAGCGGTCCCCGAGGCCGAGGCCGGCGGCCTTGGCGAAGTGGTCCGGCACGACGCAGTGCCGGCCGCCCTGAGCCAGAAGCCGGGCGGCCTCCTCGGCGTTGCCGGCGGTGAAGCGCAGGGGCAGCAGCGGGGCCGTGCCGCCCAGTCCGGTCCGCGGGTCGAGGCCGACCATGATAACGGTGTCCTGGCGGGTCACGCTGGCGCGCTCCTGGCTGCCGGTGATGTCGTTCGCCAGGCGCGGCTGCTCGACCGCCAGGGGCAGACAGCGCTCCGGATCGACGCCGGGAAGGCGCCGCACCGCGGCCATCTCCTCCGGCGGCAGGCCGCCCGTGGTGAAGGCCGCGAGGACGTCCGGGACCCACTCGCCCGGGGTGAAGGGCGCCAGCATGGAGTACCCCCAGGTCATGGTGGCGACGTAGAGGCCCAGCCCCAGGGTCAGGGCCACGGTCGTCCCCAGAGTCCGCCAGAGGTTGTTCGAGAGCTGGCTGCGGAGCAGCGCCGGACTGAGGCCGAGGAGGCGTGCCAGCCAGGCCCCCCCCAGGCTCTCGGCTACGCCGATGACGAGGGGCGCCAGGAGGAGGAAGCCGATGGCCATGGCCGTGCAGCCGACAGCCGCGTAGACTGGGTAGCGTGCCGCGTCGGGCATCGGCACCACGAAGAGCAGCAGCGGCGGCACCGCGATCAGCCCGAGGCCGCCGAGGCTCAGCGGCCAGGACAGGCGCCGCGGTGAGAGGGCCGGCAGCGGCGTCGAGGAGGCCTCCAGCGGACTGATACGGGCAGCGCGCCAGGCCGGCAGGACCGACGCCGCCAGGGCCCCGCCGACGGCGGTCAGGCCGGAGAGCAGGAGGCACCACGCCCCCAGGCGGGCGCCATGCGGGAAGAGCCCCGGATGCGCCACGCGCAGGCCGGTCAGGAGGCCCCAGCCGGCCGCCAGGCCGCCGAGCCAGCCGATGGCCGCGAAGACCAGGCTCTCGGCGACGACCGTCGCCCCGACCTGGGCACGGGTCAGCGCCACCGCCCGCAGGATGGCCAGGTGACGGAGGCGCTCCTGGACGCCCATACTGAGGGTGGTGAAGATGATGAAGACGGCCGCCAGGAGGGCCATGCCGGTGGCGGCATAGGCCTGCTGGCGGGCGCTGCTGCCGAGGCGGCTCTCGGCCATGCCGGCGCGGATCGCCGCGGCATCGACGACCTCGGCCGGCGGCCGGGCGGCGGCCAGGCGCGGCGCCCAGCGCCGGTTCCAGCCGGCCGCGTCCGCGCCGGGCTGGAGCCGCAGGTAGGCATACGAGGCCCCCGAGGTCGCGCCGCCGATGCGCTCGGCGGCGGCCGCGGGGATGTAGAGAGCCGCGCTGGGCGGCCCCCGCGGCGGTGAGCCCGGCGCGGCGCCGCGGCCGAG
>JAGVUW010000012.1 GCA_019136035.1 Verrucomicrobiota bacterium
TCGGCGGCGCCATCGGCCGCTTCTCCCCCGCGACCTTCGCCGCCAACTGGCCGGCCCTGTACTCGGCACGCGAGGTGACCTTCTGGGGCCTCTTCGCGGTCTACTTCCCGGCCGTCACCGGCATCCTGGCCGGCATCAACATGTCCGGCGACCTGAAGGACCCGGCCCGGTCGCTCGTGCGCGGCACCATGGCCGCCATCGCCGTCGGCTTCGCCGTCTACCTCGCCGAGATCCTCCTCTGCGGCGGCTCACAGGCCCGCGACGATCTCGTCAGCAGGCCCTACGAGACCCTCCTCGCCAACGCCCTCTTCGGCCTCCCCGCGCCGATCATGGCCGGCGTCTTCGCGGCCGCTCTCTCCAGCGCCGTCGGGTCCTTCCTCGGCGCCCCGCGCGTCCTCCAGGCCGTCGCCCGCGACCGCATCCTCCCCGGCATCGGCGTCTTCGCCCGCGGCTCGGCCCGCGGCGACGCACCGTGCTGACCCTCGCCATCGCCCTCGCCGTCACCTGGGTCGCCGCCGATCCGTCGTCCTACCGCACCTTCGACACCATCGCCGCCGTGGTGACCATGTTCTTCCTCGCCACCTACGGCATGATCAACCTCGCCGCCTTCGTCGAGTCCTTCGGCGGCAACCCGTCCTTCCGGCCGCGCTTCCGCTTCTTCCACTGGTCCGCCTCACTCCTCGGTGCCCTCGCCTGTGGCGCTATCATGGTCATCATCGACCCGCTCCCGGCGCTGATCGCCATGGTGGTCGTCACCGGCCTCTTCGCCCTCATCCAGCGCCACCGCCACCGGGGCGCCTTCAGCGACGCCCGTCGCGGCTTCCTCTTCTCGCTCATCCGCCGCTGCCTCCAGGCCCTCGACACCATGCCGGCCGACCCGCGCAACTGGCGACCGAATGTCCTCGTCCTTTCCGGCGACCCCGGCATGCGTGCCGCCCTCATACGCTTCGGCGGCTGGCTGTGCACACGGCGCGGCATGATGACCGCCGCCGAGATCATCCCCGGGCTCGAACTCCACAAGGCCATGCAGGTCCGACAGGCCTCCCTCGCCGCCCTCCGACAGGCCCTCCTCGACGAACGCATCGCCGGCTTCCCCGAGGCCCTCGTCACCCGCAGCCTCGACGACGGCCTGATGACCCTCCTGCAGACCCACTCGATCGGGCCTCTCAAGCCCAATACCGTCCTCCTCGGCTGGCCACGCCAGGCCGAACGGGTACCGCCCTACATGAACCTCCTGCGCACCATCGCCCACCAGCGCCGCAGTATCATCAGCATCGTCGAGAAACGACGCCCGACACCCCTCGCCGCCGCCGACCGTATCGACATCGCCTGGGAACCCGGCGAGACCGGGTCGCTGATGCTCATCCTGGCACACCTGCTGACCGAGAGCTGGGCCTGGAAACGCAGCGACGTCAGCCTCGTCCACAGCGTCCCCACCGTCGCGGCCGCGGCCGAGGCCACCCAGACCCTGCACCAGGTCCTCGCTGCCGGGCGCCTTGACTTTGAGGTCGACGTCCGCGTCGCCGACACCCCCGCCCTCGTCGCCGCAGCCAACGGCGCCCCGCCGCCACGGCTCCTCATGGTCGGCTTCTCACCCCCGAAAGAGGCCGATGCGGTCCGCTTCTTCGAGGCCATGGACCACCTTGCCGACACCGTGCCGACCCTGATGCTCGTCGCCTCGGGCGGCGGCACCGACCTCCAGGCCTGATCCGGCGCCGCCAACGGCGCCCGCACCGACACCGAACCCCCTCGCACAGACCGCCAGCGACGCTATGTTTTGGCATGGCGACGCGGCGAACCATCCAGCTCCCTGAACCGGCCCGGCCTCTGATCCTGGCGGCCTTCCTGGCCCTCATGGCCGGCCTGGCCGCCGTCGCCTTCATGGTGGCCATCAACCGCCCTCGCCGGCGCCTCCCCCCTGGCCTTCATCCTCGGCAGCTTCGCCGCAATCAGCCTGTCGTCACTCCTGGTCGGGTGGCTCCTGGGCGCCTTCGCGCCTGAGGCCGCCGGCAGCGGCATACCCCAGCTCAAAGCGGCCATCAGCAAGGACTTCGGCGTCGTCGCCGCCCGGCCGGTGTGGGTCAAGTTCCTCGCCGGCATCGTCAGCATCGGCGGCGGCGCCAGCCTCGGCCGTGAAGGCCCCACCGTCTACGTCTGCGGCGGCGTCGCCTCGACCCTCGCCGCCTGGCTGGGCGTGCGCCGCCAGAACCGCCGCGCCGCGGCCAGCGCCGGCGCCGCCGCCGGTCTGGCGGCGGCCTTCAATACTCCCCTGGCGGCCATCACCTTCGTGCTCGAGGAGCTGGTCGGTGACCTCAACAGCCGCCTCCTCGGCACCGTCGTGCTGGCCTCAGTCATCGGCGCCTTCGTCGTGCATGCCCTGATTGGCCGCCAGCCCGCCTTCGAGGTCCCGCCGGTGGCGGCGGCCTCATGGTCGATGTACCTGGCGGTGCCGGTGGTGGCCGCCCTGGCGGCCCTGGCCGGCGTCGTCTTCCAGCGCACCGCGCTCGGCCTGCGCGAACGCCTGCGCGCCTCGCGCTGGCCGGCCTGGGCCAGGCCCCTTCTCGGCGGCTGGATCACCTGGGCCCTCGCTGTCGCTGTCTTCCTCACTACCGGCCGTCTCGGCGTCCTCGGCCTCGGCTACGAGGACCTCTCCGATGCCCTGGCCCGGACCATCGACTGGCGTACCGCCGGAATCCTCCTCGCCGGCAAACTCGTCGCCACCACCGCCTGCTACGGCTTCGGCGGCTGCGGCGGCATCTTCTCTCCGACCCTCTTCATGGGCGGCATGGCCGGCTTCGTCGTCGCCGGCCTCCTGCAGCCCGTCCTCGATCTCACCACCTCCGACCAGATCATCCTCGCCGCCGTCGGCATGAGCGCCTGCTTCGGCGCCGCCGTGCGCGCCCCCATGACCGCCATCCTCATGATCTTCGAGATGACCCACCAGTTCGAGCTGGTCCCCGGACTCATGCTCGGAACCCTCGTCAGCCAGGCCATCGCCCGCAGCCTCTGCCGCG
>JAGVUW010000383.1 GCA_019136035.1 Verrucomicrobiota bacterium
ACAGCCCTGCGGCGCCCGGGGGGCGGCTTGAAAAGGCACCGGGTGGGGCCATGGTTGGCGGGGCCGGGGCGCGGCGCGCGACGATGCCGCGCTCCCGGGCACCGCCGGGATGGTGCGATGATCGCACGCAGGCCCGACCTGCGGCGGCGCCATCCCAAGGCTCCCTTTAATCAGAGGACTAAGGACGCGACAGGGCATGCGCATCTACAGCGAGGATCACCTCTGGGTTGACTACGATCAGGGCGAGGCCACTCTGGGCATCAGCGCCCATGCTGCTGCGGAACTCGGCGAGGTGACGTATGTGGAGTTGCCCGAGATCGGCGCGGCGATAGCGGCCGGGGGCGTCCTCTGTGTCGTCGAGTCGCTGAAGACGGCGGCGGACCTTCCCTGCCCGGTATCGGGTCGTGTCATCGCTGTGAATGGCCGTCTGGCGGCGGAGCCCCGGCTGTTGAGTCGCGACCCTGAGGGCAACGGCTGGATCTGCCGGCTGAGTGGTGTCGCAGCGGACGAGGTCTCCGGCTTCATGCCGGCGGCCGCCTATGCCGCGTATGTCGCCGTACCGTCGGCGCAGTAACCGCCGCGGCGGGAGTCCGCAGGAACCGCCCGCCGCCGGGGACTGCCCGCCAGGCCGTTTTTGCCGTGACGCCCTTGCGCCGCCTTGGGCTCGGGTGTACTGTCAGCGAATATGAGTAGAGAGCCGTCACCGGTTGGCGGCTCTGAGGACAGGAGTGCCAGGCTCACGGTGAGGGGCATTCCGGGAAACGCGTCACATCACCAACGTTGAGGGAGTGCAGTCGCAATGGGTATTACGCAGATCGTCATCATGGTGATCGCCGTTGTCGGCATGTTTGTCGGTCTCTCCAAACAGAAGGCGGGGGCCGCCTGGGGCAAGCCCCTCGCAGTTGTATCCATCATCGTTGCGATCGTGACGGCTCTGTGGAGCATGTCCGGCGGCGGCAAGGGCAGCAACGAGCAGGTCGTCGACCGCGAGATCGCCTTCCAGAAGATCGGCGGCAAGAAGCTCGGCCTGTACCTGGCCGAGAAGCACAGCGGCGGCAAGGTCCTGATCCTCACCGAGCCCCGCCTGGGCACCCAGGTCGGCAAGCCGAACCCGCTGATCGAGGGTCTGAAGGAAGGCCTGGGCACGGCCCTGACGGTGGTTGGCGAAGTCAGCCCGGAAGTGCCGGCTGACAAGGCTAAGGCCTTCGCCGCCGAGATGCCGATGGAGGGCGCTCCGGACGGCGCTATGCCTGGCGAGATGATGCCCCCGCTGGAGTACTGGTTCTCGGCGAAGATCTTCGATGACCTCGTCGGCAAGCAGAGCGGCTTCGACGTCCTGGTCACCACCATCGGCCTGCCGCAGGATGCCCGCAACTCGAAGATCCTGCGTGACAAGAGCCGGCCGAAGATCGCGGTGCTGAATGGCTCGATCTACGACCTGAAGGCCGCCATCCGTCCCGACATGATCGTCGGCGCCATCACCTACAACCCGAAGGCCGAGTACGACGACAAGCCCGTTCCGAAGGACCTCGACGAGGCCTTCAACAAGCGCTTCCTGCTGGTCACGCCGGATAACCTCGGCCAGGTCGTCTCGACCAACCCGGATATCTTCCGCGCCGGCAACTGATCGCTGACGCACGGGCGCCATCCCGGGCGCTTAAATGACACAGCCCGCCGACCCCATCGGGGTTGGCGGGCTGTCTGTTTCTGGGCGCGGCACGTGACGGCGTCGATTGTTCAGCCTGGGCTCAGGGATGGCGCGTCAGCCAGTCGATTCCGCTCCCGATAGCGATTTGGATGAGAGCAAGCCCCAACCAGCGGAAGGCCCCTGGTGACACCCACGGGAGATCGACGGCGGAGCCGTAAGTCTCCCGCAAGACGGAGCTTTCGCCGCTGGCAGGGAACGGCCAGTGGCGGAAGATCCGTCAGGCGAGGGTGACGATGGTGGCGCCGGCGCCGCCGGGGTCCTTCTCGCCGCCAAGGCGGAAGCGCTTCACCTGCCGGTGCGTGCGCAGCCACTCGTGGATGCCCTGGCGGAGCCGGCCGGTGCCGAAGCCATGCACGACGCGGATCTCGTCAAGGCCGGCCAGGACGGCGCGGTCGATGGCCAGGTCGAGCTCGGCGAGGGCCTCGTCGACGCGCCGACCCAGGAGGTTCACCTCGCTGGCGGCAGCCACGCCCTCCCGGCGCGGCCGCGCCACCGTCACGCGCCGGGGCTCGGACGGCGGCGGCGGCGCCTGGCCGAGGTCGCGGACCTCGACCGTGAAGGGCAGGCCGTTGACCTCGACGCGGGCAGTGTGGCCATGGTCGCCGATGCAGAGGACGGTGCCGTAGGACTGGAGCTTCTCGACCCAGACGCGGCGGCCGGGAGTGACCTCGACGCGGGCCAGGGGCTTGGCCGGCCGCGGCGCGGTCTGTTCGGCGCCCTCGCGCAGTCGCCGGGCGCGCTCGTCGAGGCCCTGGCGGGCGTCGGCGGCGGCCTGGACGACGGCGCTTCCGGCGGCCGGGTCCGGCCGGGCTTCGCGGAGGGCCCTGAGGCGGTTCTCGACTTCACGGCGGGCGTTCTCGATGGTGGCCTCGGCCTGCCGGTGGGCGTCGTGGAGGAGCCGCCGGCGTTCGCGGCGGAGCTCGTCGAGCTCGGCGCGCACGGCATCGCGTTCGCGCACGAGGGCGTCGCGGGTGTCGCGGGCCTCGCGTTCGTTCTCGGCCAGGCGCTGCTGGTCTTCTTCCAGGCGCGAGAGGACCTTCTCCAGACGACGGTGGTCGTGCGAGAGAAGGCCGTCGGCGCGCTCCAGGACCTCCTCGGGGAGGCACAGGCGGCGGGCGATCAGGAGGGCATGGCTGGCGCCGGGCCGACCGAGGTCGAGGGTGTACTCCGGCTGCATGGTCTCGGTGTTGAAGCGCACCGAGGCATTGAGCATGAGCGGGTTCTCCTCGACGAGGTGTTTGACGACGTCCAGGTGCGTCGTGGCGACGGTGAGGGCGCTCCGGCGAGCCAGGTACTCGAGCACGGCGCAGGCGAGGGCGCCGCCCTCGACGGGGTCAGTGCCGGCGCCGATCTCGTCGATGAGGATGAGGCTGCGGCCACGAGCGCTTGCCGCGAAGATCTCCTTGAGGTGACGCAGGTGGGCGCTGAAGGTGCTGAGGCTGGCGGTCACCGACTGCTCATCGCCGATATCGGCGACGACGCGGTCGACCTGGAGGCACTCGCTGCCCGGGTCGACGGGCACCGGCAGTCCGGCATGGGCGAGGGCGGTGATCAGGCCGATGGTCTTGAGGGCGACGGTCTTGCCGCCGGTGTTGGAGCCGGTGATGACGACGGTGCGCAGGCCATCGGCGGGGGCGAAATCCAGGGGCACGAGGGCATCCTGGCGGCCCTCGCTGCGGAGCTGCCACTCCAGGAGCGGATGCCGGGCCCGGGTGAGCCGCAGGCGGTTGCCGAGGCTGGGCAGGACGGCGTGGTAGGCGGCGGCCCAGCGCCCGACGGCGAAGGCGGCGTCGAGGGCGGTCAGGGCCGCCAGGGCGTCGGCCAGGGCCGCGCCCTGCGAACGTACGGCGGCGCTGAGGCGGGCCAGGATGCGCCAGACCTCGTCGCGTTCCTGCAGACGGGTCTCGGCCAGGTCGTTGCCCAGCGGCACGGCGCTGGCCGGCTCGACGAAGAGGGTGTGGCCGCTGTTCGAGAGGTCGTGGACGATGCCCGGCAGGGCGCCCTTCTGTTCGCGACGGACGGGGACGACAAAGCGGCCGTTGCGCAGGGTGACGAAGGTCTCCTGGAGGGCCTCGCCGAGGCCGGGGTCCTTGATGAGCCTCTCGAGGCTGCGCTGCAGTGACTGCTCCAGATGCACGGCGCGCTGGCGCAGGGCGCGCAGGCGCGGGCTGGCGCTGTCGAGGACCGTGCCGTCGTGGTCGAGGCAGCGATGCAGGTCGGCGCGGAGGTCCTCGCAGGGCAGGAGACGGCCGGCCAGGCGGTCGAGGACAGGCCGTGACAGGCAGGGCGGGCTCTCGAGGAAGGCGCGGGCGGCGACGGTGACATCGAGGAGACCGCGCACCAGGAGCAGCTCGGGGCCGTCGAGGACGGCATCCGCGGGGCTGACACGGCGCAGGGCCTCACCGGGGTCGGTGAAGGCCAATCCGGGCAGACTGGCGCCGGCCGCGAGCACGGTGAGGACATCGGCGTAGAGCTGGCGGCGGTCGTCGGTCCCCTGCCCGCGCGGTGATGGGCGCAGGCCGGTGACGGCAGTCCGGCCGAGGCTCGTTTGGGCGTAGCCGCCGATGACCTCGAGGAGGGCGTTGTAGTCCAGGATGGTGAGCGAATGTGTATCCATCAGTCCGCGTTACGGTGGACGCCTTCAATCCAGAGACGGTAACAAAGCAGCGACCAGAGCTGGAAGCTGTGGTCGCGCTGGCCGTTGAGGTGCTCTTCCGCGAGGCGTCGCAGCGCCGCCGGCTCGAAGAAGCCCTCGGTATCCCAGTCCTTCTGCCAGAGGACCATCTCCCGGACGGTGCCGGCGAGGTCGCCGCGCAGCCACTCCGAGAGCGGCACCCCGAAGCCGCGCTTGGGCCGCCGGGCGATCGCGGCCGGCACCAGGTCGCCGACGGCGGCGGTCAGGAGGCGTTTGCGCTGGCGCAGGCCGACCTTGTAGGCGCGCGGCAACGCCGCGACGAAGTTCACGAGGTCGTGGTCCAGGAAGGGCGAGCGCACCTCAAGCGAGGCCATCATACTGGCGATATCGACCTTGGTCAAGACATCGCCGGGGAGGTACTCGAGCATGTCCAGCTCCATGCAGCGCTCGACGGCATCGCGGGCGGTGCCCTGCCGGAGGGTATCCTTCCAGGCCTCGAGGCAGTCGCGGGTGCCCTCCCGGGCGGCGGCGGTGAGCATCTCGGCACGGGCGTCGCGGCTGAAGATGCCCTGGAAGTCGATGTAGGCCTCGAGGGGCGCCGCGCCGAGGGCCGCGACGAGGCGGCGCAGGGTGACGAGGCGGGTGCGCTGGGCGCGGCCCTCGGGGAGGACGGCCAGGATGGCCCGCGAGGCGGTGGCGCGGGCGCCGGTGGGCAGGCCGCGCAGGAGGCGGTGCAGGGCCATGACCTGGTAGCGCTGGTAGCCGCCGAAGAGCTCGTCGCCGCCATCGCCGCTGAGGGCAACGGTGACACGGCTGCGGGTGAAGCGCGAGAGGAGCGCCGTGGGCAGGATGGAGGCATCGCAGAAGGGCTCGCCGCAGTGCCGGACGAGATCCTGCAGGAGGCCCATGTCGCGCGGCTCGGCGACCTGCACGGCCGGCACCACGCCGAGGTGCGCTGCGGCCAGGGCGGCATAGGAGCGTTCGTCGTAGCGCGGCTCGGCGAAGCCGATGGTGAAGGCCTGCACCGGGGTCGCGACCTGGCGCTGCATGAGGGCGGTGATGGCGGTCGAGTCGAGGCCGCCGCTGAGGAAGGCCCCGAGGGGGACCTCCGACTCGAGGCGGCGCCGGACGGCGGTCTCGAGCAGCTCGCGGGTCTGCGCGGCGGCGTCGGCAAAGCCAAGCCGCGTCTTGGGCTCGAACTGCGGCCGCCAGTAACGCCGAACCGCCGCCGCGCTGTCGCCGAAGCCGATACTCAGGAGGCTGGCGGGCGGGAGCTTGCAGATGCCGTCGTAGATGGTGCGGGGCGCCGGGATGTAGCCCAGCGCGGTGTAGTCGTTGAGGGCCTGCAGGTCGATCCGGCGCGGCAGGCCGGGGGCACGCCGGAGGGCCCCCAGCTCGCTGGCGAAGGCGACGGCGCCGGCGGCGCTGATGGCGTAGAACAGGGGTTTCTGGCCAAGGCGGTCGCGGGCCAGAATCAGGCGGCGGGCGGCCGTGTCGACGAGGGCGAAGGCGAACATGCCGCGCAGCGAGTCGACCAGGCGGTCGCCGACCTCTTCGTAGAGGTGGACGAGGACCTCGGTGTCGGAGGCGGTGGAGAAGCGATGCCCCTTGGCCTGGAGCTCCTGGCGGAGTTCGCGGTGGTTGTAGATCTCGCCGTTGAAGGTCACCCAGACGCGCCCGTCCTCGTTGCTCAGGGGCTGGTGGCCGGAGGCCACGCCGATGATCGCGAGGCGGCGGTTGGCGAGGCCCCAGTGGTCGCCGCAGTAGACGCCCTCGTCGTCCGGACCGCGGTGCGCGATGGCCGCGGCCATGGCCGACAGACAGGCGGGGTCCGGCGGGAGCCGACGGCGTGTTTCGAAGAGTCCGGCAATGCCACACATGGTCGAGTCGAGCCTTGCGGGGGTGATCAGCGGTTCAGGAGCCAGCGAGCCAGGAAGGCGGCGCCGGGGGCGACGAGGCCGGCGCCGTGGCGGCGGGCGATGGCGAAGGTCTCACGGCGCGCCAGCGCCAGGCGCTGCCGGGCGAAGCCGCCGGGGCGCATCGAGACCACGGCCTCGTCGAGCGTCGTGAAGACGGCGCCGGCGCGGGCGGCCCGGTAGACGAAGTCGTAGTCGGCGCTGACGGCGTAGCGCTCGTCGTAGAGCCCGAGGCGCTCGTAGAGGCTGCGGCGCACGAAGCAGCCGGGGTGCGGCACCGGCATCAGCAGGGGCAGCCAGCGCATGCGGCGCGGGCGCTGGCAGCGCAGGACGGCCCCGCCGGGGGCGTGCCGGTACTGGATGGGCGTGACGACGACGTCGGTGCCCGGGGCCGCGGCGAAGGCGGCGAGGACGCGCCGGGCGGCGTCGGGCTCGTACCAGTCGTCGGCATTGAGGATGAAGATGATGTCGCCGGTGGCCTCTCGCAGGGCCTGGTTCCACGCCGACGGGATGCCGGCGGCGCCGGGGGCGCCGGCCGCCTGGGCCTGAACGACGACGGCGATGCCGGCAGTGGCGCGGCGGCGGGCCGCGTCGATGCGGGCGAGGGTATCGTCCTCGGAGCCGCCGTCGATGAGGAGGTACTGGCTCGGCAGCGGCGTCTGCGACAGCACCGACTCGAGGGTGTCGGCGATGGTGCTGCCGGCATTGCGCGCGATGGTGATGACGCTGTAGGTGAGGCTCATGGGACCGCCTCGGTGGCGCGGGGCGTCGCGGTGTCCTGGACGGCTGGGCTGGCCGCGGCGGCGAGCAGGCCGAGGGTCACCCAGATCCAGCGTTTGCTGAGAAGGTCATCCCAGAGGCAGGCGATGGCCAGGCCGGCGACAAAGAAGGCCAGCAACGGCCCGACGGGGCCATGGCGCCGCGCCGCGGTCACGGCGAGGCCGATGAGGAAGGCCGCCAGGCAGAGGAGCGCCGGCAGCCCGAAGGCGGCCGCCTGGTTGAGGTACTCGTTGTGCGCGTCCATGTACTCGAGGAAGCTCGGCAGGAGGGCGTCGCTCATGCGGTACTCGCGCAGGACGCGCTCGGCCATCACCGGATCGACCGCGGCTGGGTAGCGCTCACGGACGGCCCTCGGACCGATCCCGAGGAGCAGGCTGCCGGGGCTGTCGAGGACCATGCGCCGGTAGGCGTCCTGGTGGATCAGGTACATGCCTGGACAGCGGGCGTTGATGTAGGGGAAGTCGGTCGTCAGGGGAAAGAACGGCACCAGGATGGTCAGATAGATGAGCGCCGAGAGGGCGAGGAAGACGCCCCAGGACGCGGCCACGGCCAGGCGTCGCCGCGACACCCCGAGGAGCCACGGCCAGGCGCCGCAGATCAGGCCGAGGCTGAGGACCAGGTGGCGGCTGGCGCTGAGAACGAGCGGCACCCCGAAGGCGGC
>JAGVUW010000317.1 GCA_019136035.1 Verrucomicrobiota bacterium
CGCTGCCGTCGTCCGGGTAGTCGCCGCTGGTCAGGTCGCCCTCGTGATAGCGGTTCGATGGGTACCACTCCTTGCCCATCATGCACTGGATCTGGTAGGGATGACCGATCGGGTCGATGGTCCACGGACACCAGGCGTGGAAGGTCTTGATGGCCTCGCCATGCACCGGGCAGACCCCGCCATTCTCCCGCAGGTCGAAGGTCCGCGGCAGTGTCGTCGTTGGCTGCAGCAGCCACAGCGCCTCGTCGCTCAGCGCCGCAAAGGTCTCGGCAGACGTGTACTCGGGACCCATGTAGTAGCGGATGGTGTCGCCCGTCTCGAGGATGCGCCGCTGTTCGCTCCGCGCCCAGTCGTGCTCGGCGACGTTACGGCGCGCCACGGCGATGCGCTCAGGAGTGTACCAGGTGCGTTCGACACCGGCCGCGGCGCCTGCGTGGGCGCACAGAAGCAGAAGAGGTAGGGCCCTGATGACCATGCTGACCTGCCGTCGTTGGAGGCGTGGTTTGCATCGACCGGTCGGAAGCTAACGCGGCAGACCCGCACTGCAAACCGACCGCAGTCAGACGCGCGGGGCATGGGCGCCACTTCGGCGGTGAGCGCGGCGACTTGACAGGCGCCCGAGATAAACGTATGTTTAGAACGGTCATTTGAAATAGGAGTTTGCGGCGATGACGACTCCAGAGCGGGTGTTGCAGGCGGCGGTGCAGGAATTTGCCGACAAGGGTTTCCACGAGGCGACGGTGGCGGAGATCTGCCGCCGGGCCGGGGCGAATATCGCGGCGGTGAACTACCACTTTGGCAGTAAGGAGTCGCTGTACCGCGAGGCCTGGCGTCAGGCGCGCCGGGTGGCGGATGCGGCGCACCCGCCGGATGGCGGGGTGCCGTCTTCAGCGCCGGCCGCCGAGCGTCTGCGCGGGAGGCTTTGGGCACTCCTGGAGCGTGCCTTGGGCGACGCGGATCTGGAGTTGCGCATGATGCAGCGCGAGCTGCTCAATCCGACCGGCCTTCTCGACCAGGTGATCCACGAGACCATCGAGCCGATGCGTCTGGACATGGGCCGCATCGTGCGCGAGCTGCTCGGGGATCTGGCCGACGACGCCACGGTGGACATGTGTGTGCTGTCGGTGGTCGGGCCCTGCATGCATATCCTGCATCGGCCGCGCCGCGCCCCCCCGCCACCGGCGCCGCCGCCGGCCTGGCTGGGCCCGGGCAGGCTGGAGACGCTGGCCGAGCAGGTCACCGCCTTCGCCCTGGCCGGCCTCCGTGACACCCGGCGGCGTCTGGAGGAGAGAGCCGGGGCGGCCTCGGAAGCTCCCGCGGAAACCGCACTCAGGAAACGGTGAGGTCTGTATGAAACACTGGATCAAGGGGATCGTCATTCTGCTTTTCCTGCTCGGGACCACCGGTGGCCTGGTCGCCTGGGGGCGCCACCGCGAAGGTGGCAGTGCGCCGGGGTACCGGACAGTGGCCGTGACTCGCGGCGACGTGCTGGTCACCATCGACGCCAGCGGTACCCTGGAGCCGGAGGAGGCCGTGGATGTCGGTGCCCAGGTCGGCGGCCAGGTGGTGGCATTCGGCACGGATGTCGATGGCAACCCGGTGGACTACGGCTCGCAGGTCGAGCAGGGCGCGGTCCTGGCGCGGATTGACGAGGCCCTGTCCGAAGCCGACGTGAAGCAATCCGAGGCGGGGCTGCGTTCGGCGCAGGCCGGGGTGCAGCGGGCCGCGGCCAACCTGGAGCAGCTCCGCGCGGCCCTGGCCCAGACGGAGGCGCAGGCCGCCTCCGCGGATGCCGGCATCCCGCGCGCCGAAGCCGATCTTGCCCAGCTCAGGGCCAAGCTGACGCAGGCACAACGCGATTGGGACCGCGCCCGCAAGCTCGGATCGTCTGAAGCCCTGGCGCAGTCGACCTTCGACGGCTACCAGTCCGCCTTCGAGGCGGCCCAGGCCAGTGTCGCCGTGGGAGAGGCGGCGCTTCGGCAGGCCCGGTCCGCCAGCGACGCCGCGCGCAGCGCGGTGGCGATGGCCCGGGCGAACGTCGCCGTGGGCGACGCCGCCGTGCTGGAGGCGCAGGCCGCGCAGGTGCAGGCCGAGACGAGCCTGTGGCGGGCCAAGCGCAACCTAGGCTACTGCACGATCACCTCCCCGGTGAGCGGCGTCATCATCGACCGCCGTGTCAACATCGGCCAGACGGTGAACGCGAGCATGGACGCGCCCAGCCTGTTCCTGATCGCCAAGGACCTGCGGCGGATGCGGGTGTGGGTGGCGGTCAATGAGGCCGATATCGCCCGTGTGTACGTCGGCCAGCCGGTGACCTACAGCGTCGACGCACGGCCGGACGAGACCTTCACGGGCAAGGTCTGCAAGATACGGCTGAACGCCTCGATGACGCAGAATGTGGTCACCTACACCGTCGAGATCGCGACCGACAACCCCGATGGGCTGCTCCTGCCCTACATGACCGCCAACGTGCGCTTCGAGGTGCAGCGTCGGGAGGGCGTCCTGCACGTGGCGTCGGCCGCCCTGCGCTGGACACCGACCGCCGAGCAGGTCGCGCCGTCGGCGCGCGGCGCCGCTGCGGCCGGGACCGGTCTCGAGATCACGGCAGACGGCGCCGCCGGGGCCGCCAGGCCCAGCGCCGCCGGGGACCCGCCGTCCGCAGGCGCCGCGGGTAGGCCGGATGAGCGGCGGCCGGGCTGCCTGTGGGTGGTCGAGGGTGATCACGTGCGACCGATGCCGGTCCGGGTTGGCCTGGCTAACGGGATGACGACCGAGGTCGAGGGACCGGGACTGACCGAAGGGCTCCTCGTGGTGACGGGCCTGGACCCTTCAGCCAAAGTCGTAAGCGGGACGACCAACCCGTTCACGCCGACGTTGCCAAAGCCCCCGAAAGGTGCCATGCCGCCGCGGTGAGGTCTCGACTGCGAGCCCTTCACCCCGAGCGCAGGTGGTTCGACCATGGACATCATCGAGCTCAAAGACATCCGCAGAGTCTACCGCATGGGCGACCTGGAGTTGCCCGTCCTGCAGGGCGTTTCGCTGACGATCGCCCAAGGCGAGTTCGTGGCCCTCATGGGCGCCTCGGGCTCGGGCAAGAGCACCCTGCTGAACACGCTGGGCTGCCTGGACCGCCCCACGTCGGGCGAGTACTGGCTGGATGGCCGGGAGGTGACGCGCCTCTCGGCCGACGAGCGGGCCATGGTGCGGAACCGCACGATCGGCTTCGTCTTCCAGAGCTTCAATCTGCTGCCCCGGACCTCGGCGCTGGAGAACGTGACGATGCCGCTGACCTACACCGCCCGCCAACTCTCCGACCGGGAGGCCCATGGCCGGGCCCGCGAGATGCTCGAGCGTGTCGGCCTGGGCGACCGGCTGCACCACCAGCCATCGCAGCTCTCCGGGGGCCAGCAGCAGCGCGTCGCGATCGCCCGCGCCCTGATCAACAGCCCCCCCGTGCTCTTCGCTGACGAGCCTACCGGGAACCTGGACTCGCGCACCAGCGATGAGATCCTGCGCATGTTCCGCCAACTGAACGAGGAACAGGGCATCACGATCCTGCTGGTGACCCACGAGGCGGACGTGGCCAGCGTCACCCGCCGTACCATCCACATCCGCGACGGCCAGATCGTCGATGGCGCCTTCGGGCCCGCCGCCCAGGCCCGCAGAGGCTCCACCGCGGCGTCGTCAGGAGGACGCACTCGATGAGACTCTACCGCGCTTTGCGCATGGCCGTCAATGCCCTCCGCCGCAACCCGATGCGGGCGGCGCTGACCACCCTGGGCATCGTCATCGGCATCGGTGCGGTGATCGCCATGATGGAGATCGGCCAGGGCTCTTCCGCGCAGCTCAACCGCACGATCGCCAGCATGGGCGCCAACACCCTGATGGTATTTCCCAGTGCCACCACCACCAGCGGCGCCAGTCAGGGCGCCGGCAGCACGGTAAGCCTGCGCCCGCAGGACGCCGAGGCGCTCCGGCGCGAATGCCCCTCGCTGCGCGCCGCCGCCCCGGCGGTCCGAGCCCGCGTTCAGATCGTCTACGGCAGCGCGAACTGGGTGCCGAATGAGGTCGTGGGTACGACGCCCGCCTGGCTCGATATCCGCGAATGGCCCCTCAGCGAGGGCGAAGCCTTCACGGAGCGCGACGTCACGGGGGCCCAGCGCGTCTGCCTCATCGGACAGACCATCGCCAAGGAGCTGTTCGCCGACGAGAGCCCCGTCGGCCGTGAGATTCGCGCCAGCAACGTGCCGTTGCGCGTGGTCGGCGTGCTGGCCGGCAAGGGCGCCAACATGATGGGCATGGACCAGGACGACATCCTGGTCGCGCCCTGGACCGTGATCAAGTACCGCATCTCCGGCGCCCAGCTTGGCTCCAGCAACCAGAGTGCCAGCAGCTCGAGTCCATCCGGCAGCATCAGCGACACCTACCCGTCCGGGGCGCCGGCACTCTACCCAGAGACGTCGGCGCGGCAGGCGCAGAACCACCCGATGCTGACGCGCTTCGTCAGCGTCAATTCCATCATGGCGGCCGCGTCGAGCACCGCGCAGATCCCGGCCGCCATGGAGGAGATGCGCCAGGTCCTGCGGCGCCAGCACAGCCTCCGCGACGGCGCCGCGGACGACTTTGAGATCCGCGACATGGCGGAGATGACCCAGACGCTGTCGTCGACGACGCGCCTGATGACCAACCTGCTCCTGTGCGTGGCCACCATCTCGCTGGTCGTCGGTGGCGTCGGCATCATGAATATCATGCTGGTATCGGTGACGGAGCGCACCCGCGAGATTGGCCTCCGCATGGCGGTCGGGGCGCGCTCGCGCGACATCCTGCGTCAGTTCCTGTGCGAGGCGGTGCTGCTCTGTCTGGCCGGCGGCGCCATGGGTATCGCTCTCGGCCACGGCGGCTCGCTCCTCGTGCGGTGGCTGGCGCATTGGCCGGTGATGACCTCGCCGGCGGCCATCGCTGCCGCGGTCGGTGTCTCGGCGGCCGTGGGCATCGCCTTCGGTTTCTATCCGGCTTGGAAGGCGTCGCGGCTCGACCCGATCGAGGCCCTGCGCTACGAGTGAAACCGGCCCGGCCCCGGCCCGCGCCGCGGTCGGCCTATGGAGTTCGACCATGACACACCCTCAAGCCTGCGCTCCACGCCGCCCGGCATGGCCCCGCCTCGCCGTGGCCGCGGGATTCGCTCTGCTGGCCGGCTGTCGGCTTGGACCTGACTTCCGAGTCCCGGAGACAGCCGTGCCGTCGCAGTGGTCCGGCGCCGTCGCCACGGACGCGGGATCGGTCGCCCTGGCGCAATGGTGGACGACCTTCGATGACCCGACCCTCACCGGCCTGGTCGAGGAAGCCCTGCACTCCAACCTCGACCTGCACCTGGCCACGGCACGCCTGCGCCAGGCCCGCGCCGAACACCGCGTCGCCGCCGCCGCCGGCGTCCCCGCCATCGACGCCTCCGCGGCGGCACAGCGCAGCCGCGCCGCGGCCGGTTCCGAGGACACCCGGCAACCACCGGGCAACGCCTACCAGGCTGGCTTCGATGCCTCATGGGAGATCGACCTCTTCGGCGGTGTGGCCCGCAGCCGTGAGGCGGCGCTGGCGGCGGTGCAGTCCGCTGAGGCCAGCCTCAGCGACGTGCAGGTTAGCCTGGCGGCGGAGGTGGCGCAGACCTACATCAACCTGCGAACGCAGCAACAGCGCCTCGCTATCGCCGGGGAGAACCTGGCGGCCCAGCGGCGTACCGTCGAACTGACACGCCAGCGCCGCGAGAGCGGCTTCGTCAGCCAGCTCGACGTGGCCAGTGCCGAGGCTCAGACGGCATCGACGGCCGCCGCGCTACCACCACTGGAGGCCAGCGCCCGCCAGGCCCTCCACGCCCTGAGCGTCCTCGTTGGCCGTGAGCCCGCGGCACTCGTCGAGAGCCTGTCGGCGCCCGCCGCCATCCCCGCGACCCCGCCGGCGGTGCCGATCGGGCTGCCTGCCGGACTCCTGCGGCGCCGGCCCGACATCCGTGCCGCGGAGGCAGATATCCACGCCGCGACCGCCCGCATTGGTGTGGCCGTGGCCGACCTGTACCCGCGGGTGACCGTCGGGGCAGGCACCGGCGTCCATGCGGTCCACCCCGGCGACCTCGTCGAGCCTTGGAGCGCCTTCTGGTCCCTGGGGCCTTCCCTCTCGTGGCGTGCCCTCGACGGCGGCGCGACACGGGCGACCATCGAGGTCCGCAAAGCCCTCGAGGAGCAGTCGGTGCTGTCCTATCGCCAGGCGGTGCTGACGGCGCTCAGGGAGGTCGAGGACGCCCTGGTCGCCTGCACCAAGGAGGATCAGCACCGCGTCGGTCTGGAGGCCGCCGTGGCGGCCAACCGCGAGGCGGTCGCCTTGGCGTCGCGACTGTACGACGCCGGCGAGACCGGCTACCTCGACGTGCTCAGCGCCCAGCGTTCGCTGTACTCGGCGGAGGATGCGCTGGTAGTGAGCACCGGCGCCACCGCCACCCACCTCATCGCGCTGTACAAAGCCGCGGGCGGCGGCTGGGGTGCCGACGCTCAGGAGACCCCGCCTGGGCGGCCGTAGCGACCGCGTTCCCCGGCCGTCCCGGGAGAGGGGGGATCTCTCCCGCCGAGCCGCCAGGAACGTCAAGAAGAGGGCACAGGGAAGAAGGGGGTGCGCCGGTGGGACGGAGGTCGGCGCCACGAGCCGAGTGGCGCTCTCCCGGGCGCTGCCGGCGCCCCGGTGGTCCACGGACGGCGCCGTGGACCTACTTGCTGCGCCGGTGGCCTTGCTCGTATGAACGTCCGCGATGTTGTGCTGTCGATGCCGCTGCGGCTCGTGGACGCATTCGCGTCTGTGGACACTCGCGCTCCACACGGGTGGCGAGCGATGGTTCGTTTTGCCATATCCGGCGCTCCCCGTGCGCCGCGGACACGGCTGTAGCGGCGGCGGTTCTCAGCCGCTCTCTCGGGCGCCACCGGCGCCCGTTCATGGCCGCGTGTCGGGGAAGTCAGGCGTCGGCGCGGAGGGGGCGGTGGCCGCAGCGGGCGCGGCCGGCGTTGGCGGCCTGCCAGAGGGCCGTGTCAGAGGCGAGGTCGCGGACCAGGCGGCCGGTGCTGGTGCCGATCTGCTCGGCGGCCTCGGCGAGGCGGAAGTCGTGGGCGTCAAGGGCGTCCAGGACGGCACCCACCCAGGCCGGGTAGTCGGCGGAACGCGCCCCGGGGCGCTCACTGCACGGCGGCGCGGCCGGCGGGCGGCAGCGGCAGACGAGGGCGATCTGCTCGCGCAGCTTGCGCAGGGCCAACTGGCGGTTCTGGTGTTGGGAGCGCGTCTCGTCACAGGCGGCGACGGCACCGGTCGCGAGGTGGGTCAGGCGCACGGCGCTGTCGGTGCGGTTGCGCTTCTGGCCGCCGTTGCCGGTGCCCCGGAAGACATCGACGCGGCACTGGCGCAGGAGGGCTTCGTCGGGCATGGTAAGCAACGCCAGGCGTTCGGCCGGGCTGAGGCGTGTCGGTGTCGCTGGCGGGTGGTGGTCGTCTGACATGATTCGAAGGTAGTGCCGCGGCGCGTTGGTCGCCAGCGCGGTGCATGAGGAGGACATTGGCGTGATGAGACGGCGGGCGTGTGCAGGGGTAGGGGTTCTGGGTGCCTGGCTGGTGCTGGCGGGTTGCGGCCACCTCATGGCGCCGCCGGATCTGCCGGCGGTCAAGGCCGAC
>JAGVUW010000645.1 GCA_019136035.1 Verrucomicrobiota bacterium
CGCCATGGACGAGCAGGTCAATGTGGTCGCGCAGGTAGTTCTGGAAGTCGGCGAGGGCGAGGTCCTGGAGGGTCACCTGCAGGGTCGTCGCGAGGGGCTTCAGGGCGACATCCCCGACGACCTTCAGGCTGCCGCGGTCGTTGATCGTGACGCCGAGGTCGAGGCTGGCGGCGGCGCCGGGTGCCGTGCTGAGGTTACGGACGTGCAGGCCGATGGGGGCGAGGCTGAGGCGCACCGGCTGAGCCGGCTGGCGGTCGTCGAGGGTGACGGCCCACTCGCGGATCGACAGGTCGTCGACCGCCACCGTCCAGGCCTGGTCCGGCGTCGCGGGAGCCGTCGGCGCCGCGTCTCCGGGCGGCGTTGTCGCCGCCGCTCTGCCGGCCGCGGACGGCGTCCCCTCGCCGCCGCCGCGCACCAGGTCCATCAGGCTGATCGAGCCATCCTTGCGGCGCTCGATGGGGATCTCGCCGCCGCGCGCGCCCAGAGTCGCCACCGTCACACGGCGGCCGGCGAGGTCAATGCGGCCGTCGCCAAGGGTCAGTTCGGCCAGGCGCAGGGGCGCCGCGGACGGCGCCGACGGCTGCACCGCGAGGCCGGAGAGGGCCACGTCGAGATCGCTGACCAGCACCCGCGGCACCGCGTCCGCCGGCAGGGCGGCCTCGTGGACGACACTCACGGAGAGCTCGCCGCCGGTCAGGGTGCCGTTGAGGAAGGGCGTCAGGTAGGGCATCAGCCGCGGCAGGCGCAGACCGCGCAGGACGGTGCTGCCGGTGAGGGCGGGGACGGGCCGGAGGGTGATCTGCCAGGTGCCCTCGAGGGCCTCCGCGGCCTCGGTGGTCGCGGTCAGATGCACGCGTGCCGGCGGCTCGGGCGCGGTGGTCAGGCCCTCGGCCTCGAGACGCAGATCGACCGTGGTCGCGAAGGCCGGCGTGACGCTGGCGTCGCTGAAGGCCAGCCGCCCGGCCTCGACGAGGACGGCGTCGATGACGGCCGTCAGGGGCGGCGACGGCGGCGCCGCGGCCGCGGCGGTGGCCGGGGCGGACGGTGTTGCGGCGGGGGGCAGTGCCGGAGATGGCGCCGACGATGATGCGGGGGACGCTGGCGGCGCGCCGAAGCGCGGCAGGACCAGGCTGCCGTCGGCCTGGCGCTGCAGCCGCAGGTAGGGCGCCGTGACGTGGACGCGGCCGACGTGGATGGCCGGCGTGAGGACATCGGCAGGGAGGAGGGTCACCTCCAGCGCCCCCAGGCTGGCCAGGGCCTCGCCGGACGGGTCGCCGAGGCGCAGATCGCGCAGGCCGACCGTGCCGGCCAGCGACAGGGCCGGCCGGCCGCCGGCAGTCGCTTCGACCGCGGCCGTCACCTCGATGTCCAGTCGGCCCGACGTCAGGTCGGCCGTGCGGGGCGACGGCAGGTAGGGCGCCAGGGCGGTCAGGTCGAAGTCCTGCAGCCGCAGGAGGGTCGTGCCGCTGCGGGTCACAGCGAAGGGCTTTGCGGTGCCGTCCAGGACCAGCTCGCGGCCATTGAGGTCGGCGCGCAGATACGGCTTCACCAGGAGATCGCCGTCGCCCGGCAGCGTCGAAATCCGCGGCACCTCGATGCGCAGGCCCATGAGGCGCTGGCGGGCGCCCTGCTGTTCGTCGCGGAAGATGAACCAGCCCTCGTCGACCCGCACGCCCGAGATCAGCAGACGCGGCAAGGCGGCGCCCGCCTCGGGGGGTGCCTCGGGCGGCGCCGCGGCGGGCGGTGCCGCGCTGCGCCGTTCGAGGATGTCGGAGAGATTCAGCGTGCCGTCGGCGCGCCGTACGACGACGGCGTGCGGCCCGCGCAGCTCCACGGCGCTGACCACCGCGGCCCGCCGCAGCACCGACACCAGGGGATCGAGGTTGATGGCGGCGTCGGCAACGCCGAAGGCCGGGGTCGCGCCGTCGGGCTCGAAGACCTCCAGGCCGCGTACCCGCAGCCGCGCGGTGAAGGGGTTGAGGGTGATGGCCCCGACACTGACCGGCCGGCCGAGCTGGGCGCCGAGGCGGGTCTGGACCTGCCGACGCGCCACCGGGGGAAGGACGTAGACCACGAGGAGGACCAGGGCAGACAGTACCAGCAGTGCCAGGCCCAGCCGGCGACGCCAGGGTCGTACAGGTGCAAACACGACAGAGACTCCTGTTCAGGCAACGAGACGAATCGCGCGGTTCGAACACCGCCACGCAACGCTACCATACACCCCCGAGCGGGGAGGGTCGTTGGCTGGGGGCGGGCAGGTAGGGCTGTTCGAAGATCGCGTCAGCGTCCTCTCGGTCACCCTGGAGGGGTGCAAGATCGTAGCCGGGGGTCGTGCGGAGCACGACCCCCGGAACCGCCGATTGCACGCCATGCACCCTGGAGGGGTGCCAGAACCGGACCTTCAAACAGCCCTGGCCGGCAAGTAGGTCGCGCCAGCCGAGCGCGACCACGGGCGCCGGGGAGCGGCGCCCGGAGAGTGGCCGGGCCGACGCTCGGCGGTCCCAGGGAGGCCCGCTTGCCAGGGCCGTCGCGCGGGGGTACGGTCCTGATAGCGGCGCTGTGGCGGGCGGTGCTGCCGGTGGTCGGCAGCGCGCGCCGCGGTGGTGGTCCTGCGGCCGGTGGTGCGGCCGCGGTGGAGGGCGGACGACGATGCGTACCTCGATCTCTCTGATGGTGGCCCTGCTGGGGGCGCCGCTCCTGGCTGCCGACCCGGTGGTCCTGAGCGACGTCCTGGAGCTGCCCGAGCAGCGCGTGCCCTGTGAGCAGAGCCTCACCCTGACCCTGCCGCCGTTGCCGGCGCGGGCCGGCAAGGTCCTCGTCCTGAGTTTCCGGGCCTTCGTGCTCTCGGACGGCCCCGGCGGCTGCAACTGGAATGGCACCGTCAGAGTGAACGACACCGGCCTGGGGCGCTTCACCAGCGCCGGAACAGAACGCCTGATCGGGCGCGCCCCGCACCTCGAGCTGCGGAAGGGCAACCTCGGCTTCAGCGTCACCTCGGGCGAGCGCCTGATGGTGATGTTCGCCCGCAGCGCCGACGAGGCCGACAGCATGACCACCGACGGCCTCGGCGGGACCTTCCTCGTCGACATCGGCGACGTCGCCCGCGGCGTCGACGGCAACGCGCTGACCTTCCAGAATGCCTTCCGTGCCGCCGGCGATCGGCCGCTGGTGGTACAGGACCTCCGCCTTGGCTACCTCGACCGCGCCGCCCTGCCGGCGGCGGTCTCGCGTCTGCCGACGCGCGGGCCGGTGGCGTCGGCGGTGTCGGCGGGCGGCCTGCGCCTGTCGCAGGGGCGTCGCGGCGGCTTCGTCCTCACGGCCGCGGGCGGCCCCGAGCTCCTGGTCGAGACCGGCCTGGGCATGAATCCGGACGCCCCGTCAGTGCTCCTGGCCGAGGACGAGGGCGCCGAGGCGACGCCGGCGCCGGAGGTCCGTGTCACGGCGGACGGCCCGGCGGGCTTCCGTCTGGAGGCCGTGTGGCCGGGCCTGCGCCTGCAGCGGACCCTCGCCCTGACGGACGATGGCCTCCTGCGCTGGCGCGAGACCTGGACCAACACCGGCGACGCGACGCGGGGCGTGCCCCTGCGGCACCGCCTCTTCCTGCGCTCCGGCGAGGCGCGTTTCCACGTCGGCGGCTCGACGGACAACATCGACCTGGCCGGCTCGGCCGCGAATCCGACGCTGTACCTCGAGCCGGCCGGCGGCGCGGGCGCCGGCTACGGCCTCACGGTCGAAAGCGACTGGTGGCGCCTGCTGCACGGCCTGCGCGGCCTGGGGGGCCTGGGCGAGGTCTACACCACCTGCCTGGCCCTGGGGGCCGGCGCCAGCCTCGATCTGGAGATGACCATCACCCCGGTGCCGCCCGCGAGCGGCGGCTACTGGCACTTCATCAACGCCCTGCGGCGGCGCTGGGGCGTCAATGGCCTGACCATGGCGCGGCCGATGTTCTGGCACTACGCCCGCCGTCCCGGTGTCGCCGCCGGTGTCGAGCAACTGCGGGCCTCGCTGGGGCATCTCGGCCCGATCACGGTCGTGCTCGGCCCCTGGCAGCGCCTCGAGCCCGACGCCCGGGTCGTCCGCGCCGGCCGCTACCCGAAGCTCCCGGCAGAGGCGCCGCGGACGCCGGGGGCCTGTCCGGATCTGGATGTGGATGCCTTCCTGACCTTCGCCCACCGCGAGGCCTACTGGGAGAGCCTCATGGCGGAGGTGGCGGCGTTGCGTGAGGCGGTGCCGGGGGTCGAGGTCATCCAGATGACGCATCCGGCCATGGAGTGCATCTACCGGCCGCTGGAGTCGCGCTGGCCGATCGCCGCGGATGCCATCAAGACATCGACCGGCGAGACCTTCGGCGACAGCCACTACACCACGGCCTGGGTCGGCGAGGAGATGGCCGGCAAGGACTGGGCGATCCTGTACTACGTGCCGCGGCCGGGCTCGGCCCAGATGCGCGCCTTCATCAGCGGCGCCGAGCGCGCCATGGACGAGGGCGCCCTCGACGGGATGTACTCCGACGAGTTCTCGTGGGCCTTCGTCGGACGACGCTACAGCCGCTACGACTACAGCCGCTGGGACGGCTACTCCGCTGACCTCGGCCCCGAGGGCCAGGTCGTGGCCCTGAAGACCGACCACGGCATGGTCACCGAGGCCTGCCAGCTCGCCATGATCGAGGCCTGCCGAAGCCGCGGCAAGTTCTTCCTGGCCAACGGCGGGTCCTGCCTGCGGCGGGTCCAGGAGCAGCCGCATCACCGCTTCATCGAAGGTGGCAATGGCCCCTCGTGGTCGGGCCAGGGGCACCTCTCGGCGGTGCCGCTGATCCTCGGCAATATGGGCGACCGCAGCAGCGCCGCGGGCGTCTTCGCCAGCGTGCGACAGTGCCTGTCGTACGGCAGCCTCTACTCGCCGGTGTCGATCAACCTCGTCCTCGATGGCCCCGACAACTTCGTCTGCAAGCTCTACCCCATGACCATCCGCGAGATCGGTCCCGGCCTCGTCGTCGGCGAGGAACGCCTCATCGCCTCGGCCACCCAGACCGTGCCCTGGCCGCCGCGCGCCGGAACCGTGCGGCTGTACCGCTACGACCGCCAGGGCGCCCTCCTGCCGATGGCGCCCGACCGCGCCGTCGCCGCCGGCGAGGCCTTCACCCTGGAGGTCCCCGAGGCCGGCCTGGCCATCGCCGAGTTGCAGTGAGGGGCAGGGAGCGGGGAGCGGACAGGGGGCGCCCGACGGCCGGCGCCGGGCGCCACCGCCGGCGTGGAGGCGGTGCGGAGAGGAAGCTCAGGCCGATCTGACGGATCAGACCGATCCGTCGGATCAGTCCGATCGGTCTCGGAGAGAACCCCCAACCGCCGGCGCTCGCCCGGGGGCGCGTCCCCCCCCCGGCCGGCGCCGTGGTCTGGGCTCTCCCGGCGCCCGTTGGGGCACTTGGGTTTCGGTCGGGCCGGGGTATATTCCGTGACCTTCAGAGTCACGCGGGCTCTGTCGGCGCTGCAGGACGCTCCTCTGGCGGCCGTTCCGGCCGTTGGAGCACCATCTAGGGATCGCGCATGTCGATACGGCTGTTGCTGGGTGATGAAGCCCTGGCCCAGGGGGCACTCGATGCCGGGATGAGCGGCTGCTACGCCTACCCGGGCACGCCCTCGACCGAGATCATGGAGTACCTCCAGGCCTCGTCGGAGGCGGCCGAGCGCGGCGTGCACCGGCAGTGGTCGGCGAACGAGAAGAGCGCCATGGAGGAAGCCCTCGGCATGTCGTATGCGGGGCGTCGGGCCATGGTCTGCATGAAGCACGTCGGCCTGAATGTGGCGGCCGACGGCTTTGTCAACGCCGCGGTGACCGGTACGCACGGCGGCCTGCTGGTGGTGGTGGCAGACGACCCCGGCATGCACTCCAGCCAGAACGAGCAGGACTCGCGTTTCTACGCCGAGTTTGCGCAGGTGCCCTGCCTGGAGCCGTCGAATCAGCAGGAGGCCTACGCCATGGCGGCGGCGGGCTTCGCGCTCTCGGAGGCCCTGCGCACGCCGGTGCTGCTGCGTCTGACGACGCGGCTGTCGCACTCGCGGGCGACGGTCAGCACCGGCGCAGTGCAGCCGGAGCGTCCCGTGAGCCTGCCTGAGGACCGCCGCCGGTTCGTGCTGCTGCCGGGGATCGCGCGGCAGAACTACGAGGGCCTGATCGCCCGTCAGGCCGACTTCGTGGCGGCCAGCGAGGCCTCCGGCTTCAACCGCCTCCTGCCGGGGCGCGACCGCAGCCTGGGGATCCTGGCCTGCGGCATCGGCTATAACTACGTCATGGAGGCCTTTGGCAACGAGGTCGCCTGCCCGTATCCGGTCCTGAAGCTCTCGCAGTACCCCCTGCCGGTGGGCCTCCTGCGCGCCTTCATGGCGAGCTGCGAGCGTATTCTGGTGGTCGAGGAGGGCGCGCCGCTGGTGGAGACGCGTCTGCGCGGCCCACTCGGCGACGACGCGCGCATCCGCGGCCGTCTGACGGGCGATCTGCCGCGCACCGGCGAGCTGACGCCCGACGCCGTGGCGAAGGCCCTCGGCCGGCCGTTGCCGGCGGCGGCCGCGGTCGAGGCCGGGCCGCTCCTGCGGTCGCGCCCGCCGCGCCTCTGCGACGGCTGTCCGCACATTGCCTCGTACAAGGCGCTGGTCGAGGCCATGGCGCCGCTCGGGCCGGGTCGTGTCTTCGGCGACATCGGCTGCTACACCCTGGGGGCCCTGCCGCCGTTCCAGGCCATCGATGCCTGCGTCGACATGGGTGCCTCGATCAGCATGGCCAAGGGCGCGGCCGACGCCGGCCTGGCCCCGGCAGTGGCGGTGATCGGCGATTCGACCTTCACACACTCCGGCCTCACACCCCTCCTCGACGCCATCTGGGAGGACAGCCCGATCACGGTGCTGATTCTCGACAACGACACCACCGGCATGACCGGCGGCCAGGACACGGTGGGCCGCGGCAAGATCGAGCAGATCTGCGTGGGGCTGGGCGTGGCGCGCGAGCACGTCCGGGTCATCGTGCCGCTGCCGAAGAACCACGACGAGAACGTCCGCATCCTGCGCCAGGAGATCGAGCACCCCGGGGTCTCGGTGGTCATCGCGCAGCGTGAGTGCATCCAGATCAAGCGCCGGCACTGAGGCCGCGAGGCAGCGGCGCGCCGCAGGAGACAGAGCGGAAACGCTATGAAGAGCGATATCATCCTTGCCGGTGTGGGTGGTCAGGGCATCCTGACCATCGCCACCATCGTCGGCCACGCCGCCCTGGCACGCGGCCTGCAGGTCAAGCAGAGCGAGGTCCACGGCATGGCCCAGCGCGGCGGTGCGGTGGTGGCGCATCTGCGTCTCTCGAGTGACCCGATCTACGCCGACCTGATTGCCCTGGGCAGCGCCGACGCGATCCTGTCGGTGGAGCCGATGGAGGCCCTGCGCTACACCGCCTGGCTGCGCCCGGGCGGAGTGGTCCTGGCCAACACCGAGCCGGTGAAGAACATCGCGGACTACCCGGACGAGACGGCGTTGCGGGAGCGCCTGCAGGCCCTGCCGCGCAGTCTGGTCATCGACGCCGGCGCCCTGGCCAAGGCGGCCGGCTCGGCTCGCGCCATGAATATCGTCATGCTCGGCGCCCTCAGCCC
>JAGVUW010000670.1 GCA_019136035.1 Verrucomicrobiota bacterium
GCACCGGCCGGTGCGGCGACGGCCGGCTCGACGATGGCATTCGCGGCGACGACGGCGGCGGTCCAGAGGCCGCCGACGGCGTCGCGGACCGCCTCGGCGCAGCCGCTGAAGACGTTGTCGCGGATGCGGCTGCGGGCGGTCTGGCGGCAGGCCGACGCCTGCAGGCTCACGGCGGCCGAACCAGGCTCGTCGAAGCCGACGAGGTGGTTGCCGAGGAGGTGCACCTGGCCGCCGACGAGGATGGCCTGCGGCACCCCGGACGTGGCGCCGCGGGTGAGGATGTTATTGCGGAAGATCGTGGTCGGGCTGCCGTAGATATCGAAGACCACCGGCTGGCGGCAGTCCGCGATGGTGTTGTCGTGGAGATTCCAATTCGACTGCGGCGGCAGGGCGTCGAACGACCGGCCGGCCTCGAGGCGTTCCGGCGGGGCGGCGAGACGGACAGTCACCGGGTCGGTGCCGCTGGCGCCGGTGATGCCCTCGACCGTCGAGAGCGCCTCAGCGCGGCCGCCGGTGAGCCAGGCGATCTGCCAGCCCTGGAGCTGGGTCTCGAGGCGGTGGTCCAGGGGCAGGAAGCGTCGTCCGAGGGTGAAGGTCCGCGGGTCGATGACGGCGGCGACCTGGCTGCTGGCGCGGCCGCAGGCGAGGCCCTGGCCGCAGTTGCGGATAAGGTTGTCGTGGATGGCGATGTCGACCGCCGGCTCGAGGAGGCGCAGGGCGGTGACGGCGGGGTCGCACTCGCCGCGCACGAGGATCTGGTTGTCGGCGACGATGACCTGCGCAGCGCTGATGTCGATGGCGGTGCGCGGGACCGGCGCGGCGTCGACCGCGGTCATGTCGAAGAGATTTCCGGCGACGACGGCCTGGGCGGCGGGGTAGTGGGTCGGGTCGCTGCTGCCGCTGAGATGCACCGCCGATGAGTTGAAGTTGACGAAGGTGTTGTGGGTGATGTGCACCTGGGTGGCGCCGACCGCGGCGCGCACCGCGGCGCCGCCGTAGGGGACGGTGCTCTCGAAGATGTTGTTGGCGACGAGGTGCTGTCCGGCCCCGAGGGCGGGGAAGGTGGCATCGCGGTTGGCGACGCCGAGGTTGCCCATGGCGACAGTGCCGGCATTGCGAACGTAGTTCCCGACGAACTTGACAAAGCGCGAGGCGCCCTCCCAGGCGCAGCCGCCGACGTCGACAATGCGACACTCGATGACGCTGGTGTTCTCGGAGCCGGCGGTGACGTCGTTGAAGGCATTGCGACCGCAGTCGATGGCCGAGCAGCGCAGATAGACAGTCGACTGCGAGTGGTCCTGAGTCGGCTTGTCGGGTAGGCCGCGGCTGCGGCTGCCGGAGACGAAGCACTCGGTGGCCATGCGCCGGCCGTGGCAGTCCTCGACCAGGACGCGGCGCGTGTTGCTGATGGTGACGGCGTTGCAGCCCTTGGCGCCGAAGCCCCAGAAGTAGCTCGAGCCCTGGGTGCGGAGGATGCCGCATTGGTCGCGCTCGGCGAAGCCGGAGTGCCCGAGCATGGTCATACGCCGCAGGGTGGCGTCGCGGTAGCGGCCGTTGGGAAGATGGAGGTTCGTGCGGGTCTTGACGGCCTCGTCGATGGCCGCCTGGAGGGCGGCGTCGTCGCAGTGCCGCAGGGTGGCCGCCGCCACGGCGCGGCTGGGCGCGTCGCGGAGGGTGACGGTGGTGCCGTCGATGGCGGCGATGGCGCTGACGAGCTGACCGCGGCAGGAGAAGGCGACGGTGTAGCCCTTCTCCCAGTCGTGCTCGCTGAAGCGCACCTCGAGACCGTCGCGCAGGGGCTGCCAGTCAGGGCCGACCGCGCCGCCGGGGTGCCAGGTGCGGGCGAGGTCCTCGGACCAGCGGAAGGCCTTGCCGCCCTCGGGGATGTCGATGAGGAGGATGACCCAGTCGCCCTGCGTGCCGTCGTAGCCGCGCAGCTCGGCCTTGCCCTGCAGCGGCCGGCCCATGACGACGGCGTGACGCGGCCCCCAGAGGGTCTGGCTGACGACGCGCGGGTGGCACTCGGAGACCATGACGCCCTGCCCGACCTGGAAGTCGCCGACGGCGGCGACGGCGATCTCTTTGGCACCGGCGACGGTGGTCGCCGTGGTGGAGTACTCGGAACCCGAGGCGCCGAAGTCGCGGGCGTTGAGCCAGCCCGGCGACGCGGCCGCCACCGGCGCGGGAGCGGGCGCCGCCGACGGCGGCACC
>JAGVUW010000073.1 GCA_019136035.1 Verrucomicrobiota bacterium
CGCCTCGGCGCGGGCGATGCTGGTGCAGCGCCGTGCCGAGGCCCTGGCGACGGGCGTCCCCGAGGGCACCGCGTCGACCGAGCCGACGCCGCTGCGGGCGGCGCCGGTGCCGGACTCGCGGGCGGCGCTGCCATCAGCCGATGGCGCGGAGGTCTGCATGGCCTGCGGCATGGCTGTCCCGTCCGGCGAGCTGGAGCGGGTCGGGGCGGAGTGGCTCTGCCTGGGCTGCAAGGCGGTTCGGCAGATGGCGCTGACCGACGCGTTCGGGACGGCCTACGCCGGCTTCTGGATCCGCGTCGCGGCGAAGCTCATCGATGGCCTGATCCTGGTCTTGGGCAACGTCCTGGGCGGCCTGGCCATGGCCGGCGCGACCGCGACGCTGGCCGGCGATGGCGGCGGAAACCCCATCGTCACGATGCTCACCGGGTCGGGCCTGCAGTTCCTCCTGAGCCTGGCCTACACCGTGATCTTCCTCGGCCGTTTCGGGGCGACCCCCGGCAAGATGCTCTGCGGCCTGCGCGTAGTCCGCTCCGACGGCAGCCGGATCTCCTACGGCCGGGCCCTGGCCAGGCACTTCGCCGATATGCTCAGCGGCCTGACCCTGTGCATCGGCTACCTCATGGTCGCCTTCGACGACCTGCGACACCCGCGTCTGCCACAGGTGACCCCCCGCGCCGGACCCGGGCCGGGGGCGCTCCGGGAAGGCCGCGTCGCCCGCCGCGGCGGCGGTTTCAGCGTCGGGCCAGGCCGAGGCTGACGGTCTCGGCGAGGTGCACCAGCTCGGCCAGCGACTCGACGCCCATCTTCTCCATGACTCGGGCGCGGTGGACCTTGATCGTCTTCTCGGCGATGCCGAGGTCGCTGGCGATCTCCTTGTTCAGCAGGCCGGTGATGACGCGTTCCATGACCTCGCGTTCGCGCGGGGTGAGGCGTCCCAGGCGCGCCTGGATGTCGTCGACCTCGGCCTGGTCGGCGCGGCGCTGGGCGTCGAGGCGCAGGGCCTGGTCAATGCTCTTCAGGAGGCCTTCCGGGTCGAAGGGCTTGGTCAGGAAATCGACGGCGCCGGCCTTCATGGCGCGGACGCTCATCGGGATGTCGCCATGGCCGGTGATGAAGACGATCGGGACCGCGATGCCGCGGGCGCTCAGCTCCTGCTGCAGGTCCAGGCCGCTGATGCCGGGCAGGAGGATATCGAGGACCACGCAGCCGCAGCACCCGGGGCGGTAGCCATCGAGGAAGGCCGCCGCGGAGGGGAACAGCAGGACGTCATAGCCCGCTGACATGAGGAGGCGCCGCAGACTGCGACAGACAGACGAGTCGTCGTCGACCACCGCGACTGTCGGGCGTTGATGTGTCATCGTTGCTGACCGCCTGTGTGATCCCTCCCGCGAGGCCTCCCACGGACCGGCGCTACGCCATTGCCGAGAGGATACACAAGGCCGGCATGCAATGCAAGGAAATCCGGCCCGGGGGGGGCCGCGATGCCTCGGTCGAGTCGGGGCGGCTCGTGTGAAACAGGGCGGTGTGGCGCGGCGGCGGCCTCTGGGTCAGAGAGCCGCGTTGACACGAGAGCGTGCGCCGTGGCTTCAGCCCGGCGCGGCCACGGATGCCGCCGCGGCCTGAAGGCACGCGGCACGCTTCCGGCTGAAGCCGGTGCTCTGACGGGGAGGGCGCAGCGAGCGATGTTTCGCCGTGCCATATCCGGCGTTCTACGCCGGGGACTTCGTTAAGGGGGTGCCGGAACCGCCCTCGCAAACAGCCCTGGGCGCGGGGCGGCGGGCGCAGGCCGGTCAGGGCTCCAGGGCGCCCCAGGCGAAGGGCGGCACCTGCGGGCGGTAGTCGAGGCGGTCGGCGTCGCAGTCGAAGACCCTTGCCAGGAAGAGCCCTTCGGCGGGGGCGCTCTGGGCGGCGGCGCTGCGCTGCCGGGCGGCCAGGACGCCGAGGACGTCGGCCGGCGCGGCGCGGTGCTGGCCGACGTGGACGAGGTAGCCGACCAGGCTGCGGACCATGCGGTAGAGGAAGCGGTCGCCGAGGACG
>JAGVUW010000387.1 GCA_019136035.1 Verrucomicrobiota bacterium
TGGAGCCCGCTACCCCCCACCAGCCATACCATAGCCCCCAACACCTTCTTCCTGCAAGCGGATTGAGCAGTATAAGGGCCATAGTTGCCGTACTTCAGCTACACCGCTACATGGAATACAGGCATAAGCTGCTGCAGATAGGCACTTTCAGCTACGCTAATTCCATGATCGTTATCCTCGGTGCCCTGACTTCCCCCTTGATCGCGCCTCCCTCCTGCGGCACAATGGCCTGACTGATGCCCCGGCTGGGCGGACCTGTACCCGTAGTCTTCCAGCCCTCTATACCCGACCTGTCGTCCGAATCTCAGAGGCCAATCGTACCGATCTCCAGGCGTCCAGGTTCAGCAAGCCCATGGAGGAACGCCGGCGGCCGGCGCCCTCCAGGCCGTCGGAACGTGGCGCAGGGGCCTCTCGTCATAGTCGCGAGTCATTCCGGAAGGCGCTGCAGGAGCTGCGCCGCTTTGGCGGCGAACTCCGTACCGGGGTACCGGCGCACGACCTCCTCAAGGGGTGATCGGGCCTTTGCGTAGTCCTGCGTACTGAGGTGGATCCAGCCGATGAGGAACATGGCCTTGGGGACCTCCTCGACGCCCGGCGCCTGTTCGGTCAGCGCCTGCAGTGTGGCCAGCGCCCGCTCCTTCTGGTTCATGCGGATGCAGCACAGCGCCTCCGTAAGCAGGCTCTTGGGGACCATCGGGCTCCGGGGGCACTCCCGGCGGAACTCCCCGAGCTGCGTCACGGCCATCTCGTCCACCCCGCGGCGGTACCAGTAGAGGGCCGTGTAGAACAGGGCAAGCTCGCGGTTCGGGTGCTCAGCGGGGAACTCCCGGAGCACCGCGGCCGTGACCTTGGCGTGGTCGTCGCCAAGGTCGCCCGCGTAGGCATCGGCAGCCATCTGGATGACGCTGAGGCCGGACTGGGGCGAGAGCGTGAACTCACGCAGCAGCTCCCGGCACTGGCCCTGGGCTTCGACGTATTTCCCCTCGGCGATCAGATCCCGTACAGCCTGGCACCGGGGCCGCAGCAGCAGCGCGTCAAGGGCCGCCTGGCGCTGCGCCGCCCCTGAACTCGCCGGGTCAGCCGGGGATGGAAGCGCGATCCCCAGGTCTGGGTGACCATCAGGCGTGCAGGCAACCACGACCGCCTCGAGCGTCCCGACTCCCGCGGCGGGGTTCTCCGGGACCGCGACAGCCGCTGCCGCCGCCGGCCGCGGCGCGCTGGCGACGGCCAGCGGCTCAGGGCTGCCGGCGGCCTGGTCTTCTGCGGTTCGATCCGGCACGGGGACCGGGTCGGGCTGCCGCCCGGCAGCGCCCCCGTCGCCGCGGGAAGGCGTTGCGCTGATCGCCACCGCTCCTCCTGCGCCCTCGGGCATTCGCCGATCCAGCGTGATAGGTGAGCGTGGCAGTGCTGCCGCGGCAGCAGCCGGCGCCTGAGTCGGGCCGGCCCTGCGACCGAAGCGGATGGGGTCAGGCACCGCCTCCAGACGTGAGCCGATGCCGGTCAGCCGAATGCCACCGGCAGCCACCGCGGCGGCAGGCCCGCCGCCCGGTCCCCCGACTCCGGCGGCCGGCGCGCGGTCGGATGCTCCCTCGTGACGTGCCGGCGTGTAGGTCACCTCGACGGGGCTCACCGGCAGACCCGGGTGCCCTGCCGTTCGCGCCGCGCCCGTGCCCGCCATGGCCTCGCGCCACGCCTTCAGCCCCGCGTCCGCCAGGGCCACCACACGGTCGCCGGGGTAGAGGGCGCAGGCATCCTGGATGATCTCTCGGGCCTGGGTAAGGCCGCCGTCCCGCGCCCGAATGCACCCCAGCGCCCGCGCCATAGCCCGCTCGGCAAGGACGGGGGAGTCGGACTCCGCGGCCAGCCGCAGGAAGAACGGGAGGCTCTCGGCAATGAGGTCCGGCTGGCCGGCCAGCCGACGGTCGACCGCCTTCAGGACCGCCAGGCGCACGGCCTCGGTCTCCGTGCGGTCGAAGGCGAGGTCCTGAATCTCGTCAAGCGTTCCCTCGTCGAGCACCGCCTGGACCGACGGGTAGTGAACCCCGGCCTCCCACGTACTGCTTCCCTTCGCCAGGCGAACGACGGCCCGATGCGCCTTCAGGTCGTCCATCATGGGATCGCCTTGCGGCACGGGCTGGGCGTAGACGCGGCACTCGGGGTGGTAGACCGCCATCTCGATGTGCCGAGGCGCCCCCGGCAGTACCGGAGTCTGCCACACCCCCGCGTCCGTGGTGATGACACTGCACTGCTTCTGGACGCGCAGGCCCGGCAGCACATCGACGGTGAGGGCCAGGCGCACCACCGCGTCCGCGACGGGCTGCCCGCTGCGCGTCATGACCGTCCCTCCAAACGTCACGCCCGGCATGAGCGGAATCGTCATCGTGTCCTGCCGTGTGACATCGATCTGTCCGATCTCGACGGGGACGTAGAGCCCCTCCTCATGTTCCACGCGCAGCATGTGCAGCCCGGTATCGTTCCCGATAGGGGCCACGCGGGCGAGGCCCTGGGCGTCCGTATCGGCGGCCCGCGCGACGTTGAGGCGCTCGGCGTCGATGACCACGGTGGCCCTGGGGACCGGCCTGCCCGCGTCGTCGACGACCCTGACGGTCACCGCACCCGGCGCAGTCACGGCCGGCAGCGGTGCCGCATCCTCAGCGGCCAGAAAGACGATCGACTCGACCTGGAGCGTCGCCGGCGCGTCCACGTAGCGGTCAACGATAAGCGCCACGGCCAGGCCGCGTACAGGCCCTGCCAGGTCCAGACGGCGCAGGTCTTTGCGCACCTCGTGCAGCTCGCCGTCCGGCGTCACGTCGCTGTGGGCGATCAGCGTCCTCATCCGGCGTCCCCGCGCGGTGCACTCGGTAACCGCCATGAGGTATTCCTCACTGCCGGGATTCGTGTTCACGGCCCGGTATCGGACCGCTATGACCGGGTAATGCTGCCAGTCGACAGGGAGGTCGAGATCGTGGTACCAGACGTGCCGCCTGTCGGGGGCGTGAACGGCGAAGCCGGTTCGGGCGCGGCCCTGGTCCAGGGCTGCGATCATCGTTCCGAAGTCCTCGATGATCCAATGAGGCTTCGGCTGCCAGGCGATGCAGCCGCTCAGCGCGATGCCCTTTTCCGGGGGGAGTTCCCATGGACTGATCTCGTCACCGGCCGGATCCCGGCCCGGCGCCCACACACCGGCGACCATGGCCAGCAGTGCGGCGAACCGCCGCACCACAAGACTGATCTGCGCTGACCGAGTCCCCATCCGAGTGCCCTCCCTCCTGCACACATCCGAACCGGGCTGCCCTCGCGACTCTCCCGCGGCCGGACTTTCGACGTCCCCGCCCCGCCGCAACGGTCCGCAACACACGACCCATCTGAAAGTACCGTCAATAGCCGGGACAGTCAAGAGGCGAACGCCACGGGCGGCTCCAAGGTCTGATTCGGGCACTCCTTCAGCGCCCGCGGGGCGCTTGGCGGCCACGATCATGTCACCATGGAAATCGCGGTCGATTTCCGCAGGAGGATGCAGCGGCGGCCTTTCCACGGTTCCGGCCGTCGGCCTGCTCCCGGGACTGGGGCCCGCGGGGATCCCGAGACAGGCCTGGCGACCGTCCGGCCACAGGCCGCCGGGAGGCCCTGGGCATGTGACGCGGGCAGTTGCCGGCGCGCGGGCGCGACTCTATGGTACCGGACACGGGCCTGCGGATGCGGTGCCCGCGTCGGCACCTGGAAATCGGCCCAAGGCACTGAACCGGGATGACCGGCCCGCCGTGACCGGGGGCAGTCCGCCCGGCGCCGGCGTGGCGGTGCGTGCTGCCGCGCCGGCGCCCGTACGCCGGAGGAGATCCCGTATGGCGTTCCATACTCAGGTCGCGGTCCCGCACCTGCTGGCCATAGCCATCACCGGCGCGGTGCTCAGCGCCGCCGGGCCGGCACTGGCCGCGGAGGCGAAGCCCAACATCCTCTTCGTCATGATCGACACGCTGCGGGCCGATCACGTCGGCTGCTACGGTTACCCCAGGCCGACAACGCCGAACCTCGACCGGCTCGCCGCCGGCGGGGTGCGGTTCGAGCAGATGGTCGCGGCATCAAGCTGGACGACGCCGAGTGTCATGAGCATGTTCACCTCCCTGCCGCCCGGCCTGCACGGGGTCACCGGTCCCGGCCGGGCTCTGCTCGACAACACGACCACGCTGGCCGCCGAACTCGGCAGGGCCGGGTACCAGACCATCGGATTCACCTCCAATCCCTGCACCCACTCGAGGTTCGGCTACGGACGCGGTTTCGACCTCTACGATGACTTCACGGTCATGCTCTCGAGCGACCTCAACCTGTTTGAAGAGTTCGATCACGAAAAGGGCATCCTGAACACCGCAACCAGCCCCGCGGTCAGCCGCCTGGCACTCGACTGGCTCGAGCAGAAGCGTGACCCGGACCGGCCGTTCCTTCTCTACCTTCTCTACTTCGATCCCCATGCGGACTATGCCCCGCCTTCGCCCTATGACCGCATGTTCGATCCCGACTACGAAGGGACTGAGGATGGACGCGGCATGGCCGAGCGGTCCGCCGGCGGCAGGCCGCCGCCTCTCGAGCGGGACCGTGACCACGTCCGCGCTCTCTATGACGGGGACATTCGTTTCACCGACGACCACCTGGGCGTGGTCCTGGAGAAGATGGCGACACTCGGCCTCATCGAGAACACACTCATCGTCGTGGTCTCGGACCACGGCGAGGAGTTCTGGGAGCACGGCGGAACGCTCCACGGACATACGCTCTACGAGGAGCTGGTCCGCGTCGTGTGCGTCCTGAGCTGGCCGGGCAGGCTCAGGCCCGGCACAGTGTTCCCGCAGCAGGTCAGCCACATCGACCTCATGCCGTCGATCCTCGATGCCGCCGGACTGCCCATCCCGAAGCAGTGCCGCGGGGAGTCATTCATGCCCTGCCTCGCCTCGCCGGAGAAGGTCTTTCCGCGTCAGGACTGCTTCATGGAGACCGAGACCCGCAATGTGCATCTCGCGGCGATCCGGTCTGCCGGTGCCAAAGTGGTCATGGACCTGAAGACCGGACAGACGCGGGGCTACCTCCTGCGTGAGGACCCGGGGGAGACCGCCGGAGCGGACTGCGCCGCGGCAGCATGGTGCCGCGAGCCGGCGGCGCGGCTCGACAGATGGTGGCAGGGGCTCCTCCTCGAGAAGGCAGCCCAGCCCGGGCCCAGCCTGGTCCCCGCCGAGATCGACCCGCGCCTGAAGAAGCAGCTCAAGGCGCTGGGATACCTGCACTGAGGGAGGCCGGGGCCTGCCCCAGACCCCCGCTGGAGGACCGTAGGCCCTCCAGCGGGGCATGGGGTGGAACCCCATAGGCGCCGCTACTTCACGAGCTTCAGGACCGCGTACTCCCCGCAGAGGTGGAAGTCCGTCTTCGAAAGGCGCGGGACCATGCTCAGTTCGGTCCAGGGGAGGGTGACGCCGCAGTTGTACCGGGCCACCAGGATGCGGCACCGGGGAGGCGCTGCCCCCGCCTCGGCGCCGGGCAGCAGCTCTGCGAAGGGGATGGCCATCTCTGCCGTCCACGAGGCGTCCCGGTCCTGCCGCCGGTTCAGCGTTCCCTGACAGCGCGCGGCGACCCGCAGGCCGCAGTCGCGAACTGCGCAGTCCGCCATGCTGCGTACGCGCGTCGGTTCGGCGTGCCAGAAGCTCGTCTTGCGGCCGTGCGGGGTGGCGTAGAGTTCCCAGTACCCGGACTGCCCGTCGGGCCAGAGGAATACCTCGAGGACATCCCCCATCCGGTAGTGGTGCATCTGGTCGGCATCCCCGGCAGCCACGATGTCAGAGTCCTCAAACACCACTGCGATGTAGACGCATGTCTCGTCCCAGGCAAGGCGCACGTCACCCCGCTCGCGCACCCCCGTCTGGCGAGTGACGGGAGCCTGCGCAACAGCCAGACGCACGCCTCCGGCAAGCCCGAGAATCTCGTCGTCGAGGAGGCTGTCCGCCTCTGCGGCAGCGCCGGGCGGTCCGTACACCGGCTCGCCGGCGGCAGTGTCGTCCTGCACGAGGCGGTCTCTGCCCAGGGTCAGGGGATGCGCCGGCGCGTCCGCCCAGACAGGGTCATCGAGCACGCCGTCGATGCTGACCGCCGACTTCGCATACCTGGCCTCGATGGTGGCCGGCGCCGGAGCCGGCGGCATGGGCAGCTCGGCGGCCGGGAGAGCCCGGAACGCCAGGCTCGCGCCGAACGCGATCCGGCCAAGATCTGCCTTGACGCCCATGGCGCTCTCCTGTATCCTGCTGGAATCGGCGGCGGCCTGGTGCATAGTCTACCGTGAGAGACCCCGCGGGGCCAGGAGCCGGACCGCATGCCGCGGGCAGCGCGCGGGCTGTGCCGGGCATAGGAGCCTGGCGGGGCGTGGAGGATGAGCGGCGATCCCGAGGGCGCGAGTGCCGGTACCGGCCGGTGCGCGGCTCGGGCGCAGCGGGAGCCCGGGAGCATGCACAGGCGCGGAAGAACCATCTTGGTCGCGGGAGTCGTGGCGCTGACCGGCGCCATAGCAGCCGCGGTCTGGCTGAGCCGCGGCTGGCGTCTGCCAGCCGGCCGGGACAGCGTGTTGGCTTCACCCGCCCCCTGGACACCCGCAGACGAACGGAAGCCCCTGCCGCGCGAGTTCATCTGGACCGGCTCCCTGATCGCGCCCCTGGCCGAGGGACGGCAGTGCCGCGTGAGGCTGAGCGGCCAGACCCGGACCGTGACCGTGGTCTGCGGCCGGGACGACGTCAGCGTCTCGGAGACGACCGGCCCGTCGGAGGTGCGGGAGCTCGCCCGCTCCGCCTGGCCCCGTGCGCCGGGTCCCGGGGATCGACTCCATGTGGTCAAGAGCGCCGACGCGGTCAGCGCCTTCCTCAACTCGCAGCGCGTCCTCGTGGCCCCCTGTGCCATCGAGACCTGGAGCAGCGGCGTCTGCGATCTGGCGGGCGCCGGCACGCCCTTCGTGAGCTTCCGCTTCCAGAAGACCGAACCGCCCTTCTTCAGTGACGACTTCATGCATGGCGAAGGCGAACTGGGCGCATGGCGGTCCGAGCAGGGCACCTGGCGCGTCCATGCCCTGCAGAACCCGATCCGCAGCGCCAACCCGTTCTCTTTCTGGGGCAAGGGCGACCCGGCTGTGGCGGTGACGGGACAGTGGTTCTGGCGGAACTGCGAGCTGACGGCCGCGGTCCAGCCTCTTCCAGGCGGCGCCTTCGGGCTCCTGCTGTGCCGGGCGGACGCGGCGAATGGCTACCACCTGCGCTGGCTTCCCGCCAGCGGGACCGTGGCTGCACGGCTCCAGGTGGTGAAGCTGCTCACCGGGGTCGAGTCAGTGCTGGCCGAAGCCGAGGTGCCCTTCCTGCCGTCGCGGTGGCTGCAGTTGCGGGTCGCGCAGCTCGATGGGCAGCTCACAGCGTCGGTCGATGGGCACGCGGTCCTGCGGGCTCAGGACCCGGCGCCCTTCCTCGGGGGCCAGGTAGGTCTGTGGACCGAGGGCGGCCGCGGGGCGGTCTTCGACGACGTGTCGGTCGCGCCGGTCTCCTCGGCCGAGTTCGACGCCGATACCGGCCTCGCGTCGCTGGCGGTCACTGCCTCCG
>JAGVUW010000643.1 GCA_019136035.1 Verrucomicrobiota bacterium
CAGCCCGCACCTGGTCACCGTCCGCGAGCGCTTCCTCCTCAACGGACGTCTGATTGACTACGACCTGCTCCTCGAGCACGCCACGGCCTTCGAGGCGGAGCTGCGGCGTCGCGATCTGGTCCCGACCCTCTTCGAGATCATGACCCTGCTGGCGCTGCGCATCTTCGTTGCCGAGGGCTGCCGTGTGGCGGTCATGGAGACCGGCATCGGCGGCCGCCTCGATGCCACCAACTACATCGCCGATCCCCTCGCCTGCGCCGTCACCCCGCTGAGCTTCGACCACATGGCCCTCCTCGGCACGACGATCGAGGCCATCGCCGGGGAGAAGGCCGGCATCATCAAGCCCGGCGTCCCGGTGGTGCTGGCGTCGCAGCCCTACCCGGCGGCGGCGGCCGTGGTGCGCGCGCGCGCCGCGGCGTTGTCGTCGCCGCTCCTGGCGCCGGCGCCCGACACCGAGGTCGAGGCTTACGACCCGGCGCACACCCTGGTGCCCTTCCTGCGACAGAATCTCGGCGTCGCCCTGGCTCTGGTGAAGGCCGCCGGCATCACGCCGGACCCCGCGCGCTACCGCCACCCGGAGCTGCGGGCTCGCTGCGAGGTGATCTGCCATGACCCCCTCGTCGTCCTCGACGCGGCCCACAACGCCGACTCGGCGCGACGACTGGTGGAGGCCATCCGGCAACGCTGGCCGGGGACGCCCTGGACCGTCGTCCTCGGCGTCCTTCAGGGCAAGGACACCGCCGGCATCGTCCGTGAACTGACGCCGCTCGGGGCGCGCTTCGTCCTGACCCACCCGCACGCCACGCGCCCCTCGGACCTGGATGCCCTCGTGGCCTGCATCCGGCAGGCCGGCCTGACCGCCGAGGTCATCCCGGAGCTGCGCCGCCGCGAGCAACTGGCCGGCCGTGATGCCATCGTCTTCGTGGGCTCGTTCTTCACCGCCCTGATCGGCGAAGAGCTCTTCGGTGCCACACCGGCGGCGGAGACGCCCCGGCCGGCCTGACCGACGCCGCCGGCGCCGTCTTCCCCGCCCGCCGCAGAAAAGGCGCGCGGCGCCTGGCGGCCCCTCAGCATGGGCCCCCAGGCGCCGCGATGATCTCCGGCGCGATGTCTTCAGCGGTCGGGACGCGGCGGGCGATTGCCCTGCGGCGCTGCCGGCAGGACCTGCGGCAGGCCCTCAGGAGCGGCCGCCGGCTTCTCCTTGATCGCCAGGAGCTCGACCTCGAAACGCAACACCGCGTTCGGGCCGATCTCGCGGCCCTTGCCATTCGGGCCATAGGCCAGATCCGAGGGCAGCACCACGTCCCACTTCGAGCCGACCGGCATCATCTTCAGCGCCTCCTGCCAGCCCGGGATGACCTGGCCGACCGGGAAGACGGCCGCTTCGCCGCGCTCGTAGGAGCTGTCGAACTCCTTGCCGTTCAGGAGGGTGCCGCGGTAGTTCACCTCGACGACGTCGTCGGCCGTCGGCTTCGGGCCATTGCCCTCGGTGATGACCTTGTACTGCAGGCCGCTGTCGGTGGTCTTCCAGCCCTCAGGCGCCCTGTTCATCGCGCAGCTTGGTCATCTTCTCGCGCATGTGCATGCTGAAGGTCTGCATGATCTCCTGGGCCTTCTCCGGCGGAATGGCCATCGGCTTCTTGGCCACGCCCTCGCGCAGAGCCGCGCAGAGCACATCCAGGTTGATCTCGCCGACCAGCTCGTCACCGGCGAGGGTGTCGCCGATGTTGCGGCCGATGAGGTAACTGACCTGATCCACAGGCGTGGTGAGCGCCGGTTCCTGCGCCGAACAGGACGCCGCCACGATCGCGACGGCGCCAGCGCTCATCAGCCAACGGAGAGAGATCTTCATCGAGTGTCCTTTGCTATGGGTTGCATACGCCGACATGCAGTAGGCACGCCGGCCGGGTACCAGTATAGGCCGCCAAAACGAAAATGCTCACCCGGCGACGCGCCGCGCCGCCCGGCCCTCAGCCCTGGCCGCGGCCGAAGGGCGATATCTCGCGCAGACGATGAATGATCGGCGGCAGTTTCTCGATGATCAGGTCCATCTCGGCACGGGTGTTGTACCGCGACAGGCTGAAGCGGACGCTGCCATGCGCCGCCGTGTAGGGCACCCCCATCGCCCGCAGCACATGCGAGGGCTCCAGCGACCCGGAGGTGCAGGCCGACCCCGACGAGGCCGCGATGCCGAACTGATCCAGGAGCAGCAGGATCGACTCGCCCTCGATGTACTCGAAGCTGATGTTGGTCGTGTTCGGCAGCCGCGCCTCGGGGTTGCCGTTGACACGGGCATTCGGGCAGCGCGACAGGAGGCCCTGCTCGAGGTGGTCGCGCAGGGCGCCGACCACGGTGTTCTCCTCGTCCATGTGCGCCTGCGCCAGCTCGGCGGCCTTCCCCAAAGCCACGATGCTCGGGACATTCTCAGTGCCGGCACGCAGGCCCGACTCCTGATGACCGCCGACGAGGAACGGGGCGAAGGGCGTGCCGCGACGCACGTACAGGGCACCGACGCCCTTGGGCGCATGGAGCTTGTGGCCGCTCAGAGAGAGGAAATCAATGCGCGAGCGCGACAGGTCGATCGGGATCTTGCCCACCGCCTGGACCGCGTCAGTGTGGAAGAGCGC
>JAGVUW010000469.1 GCA_019136035.1 Verrucomicrobiota bacterium
GAGCACGGAGCCGGCGTTGTAGCGGTTCTGGAAGATGACCCCGAGGCGCCGGCCGGTGGCGTCGGCGCAGTCGATCATGGCCTGGGCGTCCTCGAGGCGGATGGCCATCGGCTTCTCGGTGAGGACGTGGCAGCCCATCTGCATGGCCTCAATGGCCACCGGGGGGTGGAGGTAGTGGGGCAGGCAGATGTGGACCACGTCGAGCTTCTCGGCGCGGATCATCTCGCGGTGATCGGTGTAGGTGCGGCGGCAGCCGAACAGCTTGGCGCGCTCCTCGGCGCGGTCCTGGCGGAGGTCGCAGCAGGCCCGCACGGTGACATTCTGCTGAGCCGCTGCCGGCATGCCGTGAAAGGGCGAGATACGACCGCAGCCGATGATACCGACGCGCAACTTGGCCATCGACGTCTTCCTCTTGCCGAAGCTACCGACCTCTCTGCACCGCCCCGCCGCCGGGGCTCGTGGCGCCGCGGCCGGAGGCGGCCGCGTGACACGGAACGCGCCACTATAGCCGTCCCGGCTGGCCGGACAACCCCCCGCGGGCGGCGTTGGCCGGGCGGCGGTGGGGGGTGGCAGTCAGACAGGTCAGACAGGTCAGACAGGTCAGACAGGTCAGACAGGTCAGACAGGTCAGACAGGCCTGTCGCCGGCCTGGGGCCGGGTGGGGGGGTGGCGGGCGCCTTGCACGGCCGCGGGGGCTGGCTAAGGTACCGCCAGCGGATGTCCGCCGGAGTATCCATCCGGCCGGGAGCGATGCTGCCTGGCGCCGTGGCGGGTCTGGGGTGTGCCGGCAGCGGGCGCGTTCAGGTCGGGCAATGCAGGAGGCAGGTGGCGATGCGTAAACTCAGCGTAGTGGCGCCGGGCTGGTGGGACTACACCACCCTTGACGACGAACTGGTGCGTGATGTGGCACAGTTGACCGTGGAGGACATGGCGCAGCTCAGCCGTCCTGGCTTCAAGGTGGTGATGTACGACACCATCCAGGACTTCTACCTGGCCGAGGCCCTCGAGTACATCGAGGCCTGGAAGCGCAGCACGCCGGACAACCCGTGCGGCATCTGCTTCTGGGGCATGGACGAGTGGGTCCAGGACGGCCGGGCGGTCGGCATGGACCACCCCCTGAGCTTCGCCAAGTGCGACCTGGAGATGTGCTTCAACCGAATCCGGCCGGAGCTGCGCATGCCGATGAAGAACCTGCACTTCCCGGGCGGCGATCTGTCGGTCTACAGCGCCACCTACGACCAGGCCCGCTGCCTGGTGATGCAGGGCGGCCAGGGCGACGTCAAGCACTGGGCCTTCAACGACCCGCTGCCGCGCCGTGGCGCCTACGCCGAGGTGCCGCCGACGCCGGAGGAGTACCGCCGGCTGGGGACGCGCATCGTCGATCTGCATCCGATGACGGTGATGCAGAATGCCCGCACCTCGGGCGGCGGCAACATCGCCATGGTGCCGACGCAGGCGGCGACGGTCGGCCCGGTCGAGACCTGGAAGTCGGAGAAGGTCTCCATCTGGCAGGCCGGCTGCCATGACAACGCCTTCGGCATGCGTCTGACCACCTTCATGATTTCGAAACGCCTGCCGGACGCGGCGGTGCCGATGAGTCTGCTGGCGGACCACCCGAATGTCCAGTTCAACTTCTTCCGGCCGGGTATTGGGCCGTGCGCGGTGGAGATGCACTAATGGCGGACAAGGTAGTCCTGGCGATTGCGGCTCATCCCGACGACATCGAGTTCATGATGGCCGGCACGATGCTGCGGCTGCGTGATCTGGGCTGGGCCATCCACTACATGACCATCGCCAACGGCAGTTGCGGCACGGCGGTGGATGACGTCCCGACGATCACCCTGAAGCGCACGGCCGAGTGTCGTGCGGCCTGCGACCTGGTGGGCGCGGTCTGGCACCCGCCGCTGGTCAACGACCTCGAGGTCCACCACGTCAACGACCAGATCGGCAGGCTCTGCGCGGTCATCCGCCAGGTCCGGCCGCGGATCATCCTGGCGCAGTCGCCGCAGGACTACATGGAAGAGCACATGAATGCCTGCCGCAGCACCGTCACGGCGGCGTTCTGCCGGGGCATGCGCAACTACCCGGTGAGTCCCTTCGTGCCGCCGATCAACGACGACGTGACGCTCTATCACGCCCTCCCGCACGGCCTGCGCGGGCCCCTGCGGCAGCGGATCCTGCCGGGGCAGTACGTCGACATCGGGCCGGTGCTCGGCGAGAAACGCGACATGCTGGCCTGCCACCGCTCGCAGAAGGAGTGGCTCGACACCAGCCAGGGCATGGATGCGTACCTGACGACGATGGAGGACTTCTCCCGCGAGGTCGGGACGCTCTCGGGCTGCTACGCCCTCGCCGAGGGCTGGCGGCGGCGCTCGCACCTCGGCTTCTCGGC
>JAGVUW010000745.1 GCA_019136035.1 Verrucomicrobiota bacterium
ACGCCCCCGCTCAGTTCCGATCCCAGATGGTGTCGTTCATAAGGTAGGCGTCACGCCGCATCCAGTTCACATTGCCGCCCAGGAAGAGCACATTGCCGCCATCGCTGTGCCGGGCGCCGGTGCAGTAGAGCTCATACACACTGCCGTAGCTGGCGTAGCTACTGATCCAGCGCAGGGGCCGGTAGGCGCAGGGCGAGACGTTGTCGATGAGGAGCACCGTCTGCGAGGGGTTCGCGATCTGCGCCAGACGCCAGAAGGGCCCGCTCCCGGAAGACGACCCGTAGCCGAGGTAGTCGCAGTTCATGCCGTACCCGACAGCCCGCTCCTGCTCGGAAGGGCAGCGCCGCACCTCGGTGTCGTTGACATACGGGTGGATGGCCTGATACCAGTAGAAGTCATCGCCGGAGGCCGTGGTGCCGTTCCACTGGCGCCACACCGGGATCGTCTCGTTGTGGTCGTCGATGTACTGGATGAAGCCGAGGCTGAGCTGCCTGGCATTGCTCGAACAGCTCGCCTGCCTGGCGCGCTCCCGGGCTTTGCTCAAGGCCGGCAGCAGCATGGCGGCGAGGATCGCGATGATGGCGATCACCACCAGCAGCTCGATGAGGGTGAATCCGGATTGTCTCGGCGTTGTTTTCATACCGGTACCTCCATGATGGACGCGCGGACGCTGCCAGGCCATCCGCTGACATCCGCTACACCAGGGGCGCACCCTACGGCGAAACCACGACCAATCCACCATACTGCATCCTCTCCACGGTATCAAAGCCCCAAACAGAGAGCCGCGCGAGCCGAGCGCGACCCCGGGCGCCGCCCGCGGCGCCCCGGCCTGACGGGGGCCCCTGCCCTGCCGCGGCGAACCGGCAAAACCGCGGTGCCGGGCTTGCAGCGTCCGGGACTGGAGTACAGTAGGCCGGTCGACGGCGGTCGCAGCGGCCGCCGTCGTGCACCGGCGATCCGACATCATCAGGAAGACCCGCCATGGCATTCCGAATCTGTGTGATCGGCTGCGGCTCGCTCTCCACCAGCGCCCACGGCCCATCCTGCCGACGCTACGCCGACCGCCACCCTGACGTCGAACTGGCCGCCTGCTGCGACCTCGATGCCGCCAAGGCCGAGCGCTACCGCGGGAGTTACGGCTTCGGCAAGGCCTACAGCGACTTCCGCGCTATGCTCGCGGCAGAGCGCCCCGACGCGGTCTGCCTCATGGCGCCGGTCAGCAAGACGCGCGAGCTGACCTGCGCCGTGCTCGAGATGGGCTTCCCCCTGATCATGGAGAAGCCGCCGGGCCTGAACCGCGCCGAGTGCCAGGCCATGATCGACGCGGCGGAACGCGCCGGCGTGCCCAACCAGGTCGCCTTCAACCGCCGCTACGCGCCCCTCGTCCAGGCCCTCAAGACACGCCTCGAGGCGTCGTTCCGACCCGAGGACATCCAGGACCTGCGCTATGACTTCTTCCGCATCAACCGCCGCGATGCCGACTTCGCCACCACCGCCATCCACGGCATCGACACGGTGCGCTTCCTCGCCGGCGCGCCCTACCGGCACATCCACTTCCGCTACCAGGCCATGCCGGCCCTCGGGCCGACCGTCGCCAACATCTACATGGAGTGCGAAATGGCCTCCGGCGCCATGGCCCACATCAACTTCTGCCCGGTCACCGGCGTCATCATCGAGCGCGCCACGGTCAGCCTGTTCGACCACACCTTCTTCCTGAACGTGCCGATCTGGCAGGCCTACGACTGCCCCGGGCGGCTCCTGCACCTCGAGCACGGCGCCGTCCGCGAAGACATCGACGGCGGCAGCCTCGAGGGCGCCAGCGAGATGTACATCGCCTCGGGCTTCTATGGCGAGAACGCCAGCTTCTTCGACGACCTCCGCGCCGGCCGGCGCCCCCGCGGCGACATCCGCTCAGGCCTGCAGTCGGTCGAGATCGCCGACTGCCTCCGACAGCGCTGCCCCGAGTACACCGCCTGAAGGATCTTCCGTCACTGGCCGTTACCTGCCAGTAACGGAAGATCCTATCTACGGGAGACTCGCGGCTCTGCCGTCGGCCTCCGGTGGGGAGACTGGGGGTCGGTCCTCTAATTTCACTTTAGCGGCCTTGATACTTGGGGTCGGCTGGCAAGCGACAACGGGGAGGGAACGGCTGGAGGCGGCGTCTCCAGTCGGCGCGGTGCGGTGGACGGAGTGGACGGCGAGCCAGGGCTCGAGCGGGGAGGCCCGGCCTGCCCGGGGGCGCATGGGTGCCCGCGGCGGCATGGAGGACGACCGGAGATGACGCAGAGCGACGAGAAACAGATCTCCTTCGCCGCCATGGCGCTCGGCCTCGTCATGAATGCGGCAGGAGTCTTCGGCGTCTGGCTCCAGGGCGACGTCTGGGGGGACTTGGGCGGGATGATCAGAGGCAACCTGAACGTCAGTACGCTCTACCTGATCCTCGGACTGCCGGCCGGCGTCACCGCGGCCGGGGCACTGCTGGTCTCCTGGGCTGTCCTCGGCAGCCCGGTCGCCGGCACGTGGACGGCCAGACGGCGGAATGCCACGTTCGCGGCCTATGCCGCCGTCCTGATCGCTGCCATCGGCGGCGCTGCGGTGCTGGGAAGTCACCATCTCTGGGCAATCGAGGGGACGATGAGATGAGGAAGACTGCGGAGACGAGGAGGATAGCATGAAGGCCCTGCATGCCAGCGTCCTGATGCTATGCACAGCGCTCGGGTTCTCGCATATCCTCCTCCTGTTTGGCGCCATCTTCCCTGGCCTGTACGCCCAGGCCTACGGTATCAGGACGGATACAGAGGCAGAGATGATCATGCTCGCTCCGTCGAGGTTCGCGGTTCACTACGCCTGGCTGTTCCCGCTGCTTCTGTTCGTCGTGTGCCTGGCGTTCCACCTGGCAGTCTCACGTCGAGCGTGGCATACCTCCGGGCTTCTGATCTGCGGGCTCTGCACTCAGGGACTGGTGGTGTGGGCGGCCGCCTTCTGCTTCTGTTTCGATGCGTTCACGGGCGACATGTGCCTGCACCATCTCCCGGAGTTCGAGCGGGAACGCTTCCTGAGCGCGGGCTTCGGCGTGTTTCCAGCAACGCTGACAGCTCTGCTTGTACCCATCGTCGTTGTGGCCTTCGCAGGAGTGTTCGGGAAGGGCAAAGAAGAGTCTCCACGCACGGCTGCCAAGGCCGAGCGCGGCGCGCCGGATAGGGCAACGAGGAACACCGCTGGACACGTCTGATGGAGCGCGAGTGTCCACAGACGCGCAGGCGTCCACGAGCCGGGGCAACGTCGCTACCCCGCCACACCGCGGTCTTTCACACAAGAAGGGGCATCGGCGCGGCGTCCACTCTGTCCACGGAGTCCGGCGCACGCCGCCGCGGTTGCGGCGGCGCGACCGCTCGCGCGCTCACACCAGGGCTCGGCGGGCGCGTTCGACCACCGCGCGCATCTGTGCCAGGCGGTCCTCGCGGCCCTCGGGCTTACGGTAGGCCGCCAGGAGTTCACCGATCTGTCCCTGGGCCTGCTCGAGCATCTGGCGGTCGCTGATCTGGCCGCGCCAGCCGCGGCGGTCGATCAGCGCTGGCCTCCAGAGCTCGCGGAAGTGCGCCAGGGTATGCTCGCTGCCGAGGTGGTTTTCCAGGAAGCCGAGGTCGACCTGGATACTGCCCTCGAGGTTGATCCGCGCGGCGGTCGGCGCCGGCCGTCCGGCGAGGTGCGCCCAGCCCTCGGTGAGGTCGCGTTCGATGAGGAGCTGGACCGGGCACAGGGTCCGCCCGCACTCCAGGAGGCCTTCGCCGATGCCGGGGTGGTGCCCTTGGAAGGCGGCGATGGTCATCGCCTTCCAGGCCTTCTCCATGGCGGTGTGGAGGCCGGGCTCGCGGGCGGCGCAGTAGTCGCCGCCGCCGACCGGGAGGCTGATCCCGGACCAGCGTCGGATGAACTCGCAGCAGACGAAGCCGTAGTAGAGGGCATCGGGCGCCGAGTAGCTCGTCTCGCCCGAGCGCATGTCGAGGGTGGCGCTCCACATCGAGCCGCCCAGCGGGCAGCGCGAATTCAGGGCGCGGCCGGCGAGCCAGGTGGCGACGATCTCGGCGGCGGCCACCGCGGTGAAGCCCTCGACCGTCACCGGCGTGGTCATTCCCGCCACCGGCATGGCGGTGAAGCCGGCGGTGCCGCCGTGACGGATGCGCCGGACGAACTTATCGGCGACATCCTTGTCCAGGCGCAGCGGATGCGCAAAGCAGGTGGCGCCGTAGGTGAACCAGTTCTTCCAGCCCATGATCTCGCCCATCTCGATGAGGTAGTCGACCTGGTCGACATACCACGCGAAGGGCGGCTGCGGACGCTCGCAGTACTCGGCCATGACCAGGGCCGACTCCAGCGACTCGAGCGGCGCCGCGACCTCGGTCTGGCACAGGCAGTGCCCGACGCCGTGAGCGCCGTGCAGGGCCTCGCCGATCTGCAGGCAGGTGATCAGGTCCTGGCGTGAGCCGCCGCGACGCTCGTCGGCCGCGTAGTCGTAGTAGACCTGCGCGATCTGCGTGCCGAAGGCCGGCATCTCCGGCTTCACAAACACCGGCGCGGCGCCGTGCGCGCCGCCGGTGTAGTTCTCATAGAATGCCGCGACGGCACTGGCGTCCGGCGCCTTGCCGGTGGGCGCCTTACCGGCCGGCGGCCGCACCGACTCGGCCTGCACGCCGGCAACGAAGGCGCGGACCATCGCCTCCGGGAACCGCGCCCGCTCCTGGCCGAGATCAACCCGGGCACCGAGCGCCGCCAGGGCCTCCAGGATCTCGCGGTTCTGGCAGAGGATGCCGACCTTCTCAAGCACCCCGCAGGTCGCCGCCACCAGGGGCTCGATGTCGATACCTTCCAAGAGCCGGTGCTGCATCATGGCCACATCCTCCCGCAGGCATGTCCTCGGAACCACTCCCAGACGACCCCAGGCACAGGCACCACGGCCGCCGCGCGGCGGCCCGCGCCGGCGACTGCCTTCGCGCCGCACTCACTCTAAGGCATCACCGCCAGCGCAACAAGCCGCGTGCCGGCATCCTCCAGGGCTGTCTGAAAGTCCGGTTCCGGCAGGCCTTCAGGGCGACCGCTGACGGGATTATGGAGCAGGCCGGAACCACACCTCGACGGTGATGTCCTGGCCGTGCGGCACCAGGATGCCCTCGGCGTGCGGCCAGCCCGGCGGCTGGGTGAACACCGCCGTGGAGACATCCGACGAGGCCCGCCGGCCATCCGCCAGTTCCAGCTCGATCCAGAAGCGCCGCACCTTGAAGTAGTCCTGGCGCGGGTTCTTCAGGATGAAGGTATTGCAGCGTCCGAGGCTGGCGATCGCCGCCGGTGTCAGCGCGACGCCGACGCCCTCGGCCCAGACGCCGTCCTTCTCGCTGCCGCCCGCCGGCGCCATCACCCCCAGGTCGACCGCATTCAGTACGCCGGTCGAGCCGTAGGTCGACGAGTTGCCCTCGAAGCCGATGCCGTCGTAGCGCAGCCAGCCGCGCCGGGCACCGCGGCACTGCTCGGCCGTGAGGCCGGGCAGCGGGTATGGACCCGGCTCGCGCCGGAGGGCTTCCGGGCGGTCTTCGAGGCGGCGGTGCAGGATGGGCTCCAGGGTCTCGATGCGGAGGTCGGCCCAGCAGGCCCAGTCGCCCGAGGAGTCGTCGGCCGTGCCGACATCGGCGATGAGCTGCAGGGCGACGCGCTGGCCGGCCCACGGGGTGAGGTCGCCCCCGATTGGCACCCAGGCATGGGCCGTGACCGCCTGCTCGGCCACGGTTGTGCGGCGGCCCGCGGCGTCGTGGACGACGACGCGGTACACAATCCCATCGCCGAGGTGGCTGCCGTCGGCCTTGCCCACCACCGCCCGGAAGGCCGCCGGCGACGCCGCGGGAAGGGCGATGTCCTCGAAACGCGCGAAGCTGTAGCCGACCGCACCGACCCAGGGCGGGTGCATGAAGATCGCCTCCTTCGCCACGTCGCCGCAGCTCGTGCGGCGGCGCTGGACATGCCCGGACGTCGTGCCGAAGTCCGTGCGTTCGGGCTCGCCGCGCAGGCCCATGCCCGCCACAAAGCCCTCGGGCAACGCCACCACCGGCAGCGGCGCGGCGAGCACACGCAGGCCGCACTCGAGGGTCTGGACCAGGTCGCCGGCGCGCAGCGCGATGGGCACTAGGGCGGCGTCCTCCGCGGTCGGCGCCCCGAGCGGCAGGCGGAGTTCGCTCACCGCCGCCGGCTGGAGGGCGCCGCGCGCCGTCTGGCCGAGGGCCTCGACCTCGACCTCTGACGCATCAGCCAGGTGGCTGCGCAGGGCCAGGACCAGGTCGTCGCCCTCCAGGCGCAGGGCGGCGTCGGCCATGGGCACGACCGTGAAGTCAATCCAGGCGCCCTCGAACTCGACCCAGAGGCGCTCGCCGGGGCGGGCCGTGGGCGGTGCCTGCCAGGGGTGCGCGTCGGCGCCGTGGATGACCACGCGCTCGCCCGGGATCACCTCGTTGCGATCACAGCGCAGCGCCATGGCGGCCTCGACCTTGCCGCCGCGCAGAGCGTAGCTGAAGGCGCCCTCGACCGGCATCACGTAGGTGTAGCCACGGGACCGCCGCAGGACCGCCGGTCCCATCGGTTTGCCTTCGCGATCCAGGGCGACGGCGTCGACCGCGGCAACCGCGAAGCCGCAGTCGGCGCCCTGGTAGAGAAGGACCTCGTAATCGCCGCCGGGCAGTCGCCGGCAGATCCCGGGGCCATTGCCGGCGGCCTGCTCGAAGCGCAGCATGCGGCCGCGGCCGTCGACGTAGAGGTACGCCGGCGTCGAGGCATAGTCGCCGCGGTGGCCGCCCGGGTCGGTCGACCAGACCTCGAGGCCGGCCTCGGCGTGCCAGCCGGCATAGCCATTCGGCGGCAGGTCCACGGCACGGCCGAAGATCTCGGCGCGCAGGCGCTCCTGCGGGTGGCCGTTGGCGACGGTGACGGTGCCATCTGCGTAGCGCGTCACCACCTGCGAGCGCCGGTAGGCCCCCGTCGCCACCGCCGCCGAGGTCTCCAGGAGCCGCCCGCGCTCATCCACATAGCGGATCTCGGCGGCGCTCGAGAGGCAGTACCGGCTGTGGAGCTGCTGCAGCATGTAGTAGCTTCGCAGGGTGTTGTGGAAGCCGCCCTCGGCGACCAGGAAGCCGGGGTGACCGAAGGCCACCGTCGCGGCCAGGAAGCGGTCGATCCAGGCATCCTGGAGGAGCCGCGTGCTCAGGTCGGGGTCGCGGCGTGCGTAGAACATCTCCAGGTTGCCCATGCCGAAGTTGCAGACGAGGTCGTGCATTCGGCGCAGGTCGAAGTCGACCAGCCAGGGATTCTCGGCCGGCCGGTAGGCCTGGTCCTGGCCGTAGTTGCCATCGGTCAGGCCGCTGTAGAAGGCGTGGTGGTTGCCCTCGGAGTAGACCGGACCGCCCCAGGCCTGCTTCTGCAGCAGCATGATCTCGCCGTAGAGGTAGAACACCGCCGCGAACGACCCGGCGCCGGGGACGCGGGCGTCGTAGTCGACACGATGCCACGGCGCCACGGCGGTGTGCACA
>JAGVUW010000350.1 GCA_019136035.1 Verrucomicrobiota bacterium
GTCTGACCTGTCTGACCTGTCTGACCTGTCTGACCTGTCTGACCTGTCTGACCTGTCTGACCTGTCTGACCTGTCTGACCTGTCTGACCTGTCTGACCTGTCTGACCTGTCTGATCCGTCTGATCTGTCTGATCCGTCTGATCCGTCTGATCTGTGTGATCCCGGGGTGCCGCAGGCAGCCCTCCACCATAGGCGCCGAAGTCGATGCCACAACCAGGGCGCCTCATTCCGCTCCTTCCTCCTGTGGGGCCGGGCCCTCGGTTGCATCCACGTCTGCCTCGCCCGGCCGCCAGGCGTTCGGCGGCCGGGTCTCCACGGCCAGCACGCGGCGGAAGACGCGCTTGGCGAAGGGCATCATTCCGGAGCGCACGATGGCAACCCAGAGGGGGTCGACCTTGCTCCAGGCGACGTTGTAGGCGATGCGTTTGAGCGGCGCGGGCAGGCCGCGGCTGCGGGTCAGGATGGACCGGCACGAGAGGAACTGCCGGTACGCCTCCTGGTGGCCCGCCTCGAGCTGCTCGGGCGCCATGCGCCGCGGCTGGAAGACAGCGTGGTCGGTGTCGTAGCGGCTCCAGTCCCGGTGCAGGAGGCGGCCTTCGGCGTCGAGCCGGGCGAAGGTCGCCGTGCCCGGGAAGGGGGTGAGGATATGGAAGGTCGCCGTCAGGATGTGATTCTGCTCGGTGAATTCGACGGTGCGCTCGAACACGTCCGGGCCATCGCCGTCGAAGCCGAACACGAAGCTGCCGTTGATCATGATGCCGGCATCGTGGAAGCGCCGACAGGCGTCGGCGTAATCGGTGGCGGCGTTGACCGGCTTGTTCTGGAGGCGCATGGTCTCGGGCGAGAGCGACTCGAAGCCGACGAAGAGACTGCGGCAGCCGGCGGCGTAGGCCTCGTCGAGGTACCCCGGAGTGCGGGTGACATCGAGGGACCCGGCCGCCTGCCAGAGTATCCCCGAACCGCGCAGGACCGCGAACAGCCGCCGGGCGTGGGCGCGATCGGCCAGGAGGTTGTCGTCGAGGAAGAACACCAGCCCGTCGTCGACCTCGGCCAGCTCGCGCTCGAGCGCCGCCAGCGGCCGGGCTTCGTGGTAGTCGCGGCCCCAGAAGCTCGACTTGTAGCAGAAGTCGCAGGCGTGCGGGCAGCCCCGCGAGGTCACCATGGTGTGCCGGATGAGGTAGCCGCGCGGGTTCATCAGGTCGCGGCGCGGCAGGGGCACCAGGCCCGCCGAACCGACGCATGGCCCGCGGTAGACACGGCGCAGGCAGCCCGCCTCGACGTCCCGCAGGATCGCCGGCCAGACCGCCTCGGCAGGACCCATGCAGATCGCGTCGGCGTGCGCGGCCGCCTCTTCCGGCAGCGTCGTCGGGTGGATCCCACCAAGGACGACCTTGGCACCGCGGCCCCGCCACAGCGCCGCGAGGGCGTAGGCGCGATGCGCCGATGAGACGTACGTCTGGATGCCGACAAGGTCGACCGGACCCGAGACCTCGCTGGACTCGATGTGCTCGTCGCGCACGATCACCTCCCAGCCATCGCGGGGCGTCAGGCCGGCCAGCGTCAGGAGGCTGAGCGGCGGAAAGCGCGAGTACTTGATGAGACGGAAGACGCGGTCGCGTGACTGCTGCAGCGCCGGCAGGATGAGCAGGACTCGTCGTGTCATCGGACACCTCCCATCGATTGTTGCTGGACAGTGTACTTTGTGCTACAGAGTTTCGGGGCAGCCCCGCGCCCCGGGGGACGGCCGCAGAGAGAAGCGGCCTCAGCGTGGCGCGGGGCTGGGGCCGGGTTCGGGGTCGGGGCCGGCGCCTTGTTCGACGACGCGGCGCAGGGCCTGGAGGTAACGCTGGAACGCCGCCCGCCCGGAACGGGTGAGGCTCAGGGCGGTATGGGGTCGGCGCTCGTGGAAGGTCTTGCTGACGGCGACGTAGCCGGCCTCCTCGAGGGCGCGGGCGTGGGCGCTGAGATTGCCGTCGGTGACGCCGAGGGCGGCCTTCAGCTCCGTGAAGCCCATTTGCGGGCGGGCCGCCAGAGCCGCGACGATAGCGAGGCGGACGCGTTCATGGATGACCGCGTCAAAATCGTCGGGTCGGACGGGATGCTTCATGGCACTCCCCGACGGCGCATGGCGATGACATGGAGTCCAAAGACGACGTGGAGGATCCCGAAGGACAGCGCCGCCGCAACCACTCCCCAATCCCGGAAGAACAGCAGCGCCACGGCGCCGGCGGCGATGAAGGCGGCGCCCAGGAGGCGCGGCGCGCGGATGGAGAACTGGCCCACCGAGCAGACGCCGACACCGTAGAGCATCATCCACACCGGGACGATGTACTGGACCTCCTCGGGCCGCGGCTCCATCGGGATGAGGAAGGTGTAGGTGAGCAGCATCGCGACCAGGACGCTGGGGCTCAGCGAGACCAGGGCCAGGCGGGTCGAGCGCCCGCCGGTCGAGAGGCCCTCACGCCGTGCCGCCCGGGCCGTGAGCACGGCCTCAAGGACGATGCCGGCAACGCCGATCGCAAACCAGAGGAGGCAGAATCCCGCCTGACCAGCCACGGAGAGGTGCAGCATCGCCGCAAAGTCCAGCGAGCCCAGCATCCACCAGCTCAGGGCGCACCCGGCCAGGACCATCAGGCCGCCGACCATCGCCACGCCGCCCGGCAGGAGGGTATAGCGCGTGGCGCGTTCCATGACCCGCTGGATCTCGGCAATTCTGGCCAGTGCCTCTTCGCGCTCCATGGCAGCATCTCCCGCAGGCCCATTCTTTGTTCTGCAAAGTACCGTACACCACAGAACCCGACGCTGTCAAGGCCGAGGCAGGTAACGGCCAGCGGAGGGAGATCCGTCGAACCGCCCCGGGGAGCCCACGGGGCGGCCGGCGAGAGAGGCTCCGCCCGAAGCCGGCCGGACACGGCTACGCCGCCGAGCCGGCAAGTCGGCTTGGCGGCGTAGCCCTCAGGAGAGCTTGCGTGCCCGCTGGGCCCCGTCCGACCGGTCGTGGGAGGGCACTCCGGGGAGGCGGGGTTGGGGCGGTCGGCCGCGGCCGGTTTCCGCTCCGGGGTCGAGGAGCACCCCGTGCTGCCGCAGTGCGGCCTGCCACTCAGCCGGATCGAGGCGGGAGGGGGTCACCCGGCGCCTGGCCGCCATCGCCGCGATGACGCCGCAGGAATACCCCTGTGCCATGCACGAGACGCTCGGCCTGAAGGCGTAGCCGTGGTCGGCGCAACGGCCGGCGACGAGGAGGTCCGGGACGCCCTGCGGGACGAACATGCCCAACGGCAGTCCCACGGCCCCGAAACCCGAGAGGCAGATGGCCGGGGCCGGGTTACCCGTGCCTTGGGGGCCCGCCTCGGCTTCACCGACGATCTCGATGCCGCCGCGCGGCACCGTCTGGGCACTCATGGCTCGGACGACGGCCCGCTCGAAGCCGGGGATGTGCTTCCTGAGGAAGCCGACGAAATCGAAGGCGTAGCGCCGGGCTCCGGCCTCAGCAACCGACACGTGCCGCCCGTTGGAGGGATCCAGTCCGGTCACCATGCAGACATTGGCGTGGACGACATCGGGTCCGTGCCACGGCTCCGGCCAGAAGCCATCCCAGCCATAGCGGACACTTCCGCCCTCGGGCAGCGTCCTGACGAGGTCGAGGTCGCCGGCGTCGACCGCCTGCATGATCTGGGGTCGGAACGGCCAGGCGCGTGGCCGCCGGTCGAGCCACTCGCCCCAGTAGGCATCCCGCGCGAGGGCCGCCTCGGAGAGCCCGAGGGTGGCTGCCAGCCAAGGCGTCCACTCCGGGCAGTCGGGCTTGCAGGTCGCGAGGAAGGCGCCATAGCGGTCGAGGTCAACGAGGCCCATCTCGAAGAGGAGGCCCCAACTGTAGCGTCGACGCACGTCCTCCCGGATCGGCGCTCCCAGGCGGCGTGCGACGTCGGCCTCGCCGCTGGCGTCGACCACCTGCCGGGCGCGGATGGCGAGGCGGCCGCCCTTACTCTCGAAGGCCAGGTCGTAGCCGCCGTTCGGCGCAGGTGCCGCGCCGGCGACGTAGGCGTGGAGCCACAGTTCGACGCCGGCCTCCTCGAGCATACGCAGGCATTCGTTCCCGGCGTGCTCGTGCCGGTAGAACAGCATGTCGTCGGCGTTCAGGGCCTCGTCGACCGTCGCGAACGGTGCCGCCCCGGCAGCGATGATGCGCCCGAGGAGCTCCCGCGGTGCACCGTCGATGATATCCCTGCCGCGCTGGTCGCGGAAGCGGTTGCCGAAGTGGCCCATCAGACCGCTGGAGAGCATGCCGCCGACATTCCCGAGCCTCTCGAGAACCGCGACCCTGGCACCGGCCCTGGCCGCACCCAGGGCCGCCATGACTCCGGCCGTACCGCCGCCCACGACCCCGACCTCGACCTCGGCCACGAGGGGGATCTCCCGTGCCGGCTCCCTCACCGTCCGTGACGAGGTCTCCATGGTGCCATTGCCTCCGGGGACTGGGTCCTGCATGGGTGCGCGCCGCGCTTCACGCTGCACGCCGGGTTCAGCGCGGGAAGTACCACCGGCCGAACTCCGAGGGATTGTCCAGAAAGCCCCTTTCGACCGGGCTCCATGAGCTGTTCTCGTTGCTGGGCTTGTCCTGGCGGGTGAGGTTGACGCGCCAGGTGGCGCCGACCGGCGCGCCCGCCAACGGCGCCGCGGAGCCCGGTGGCCTGAGGAGTCTGAAGGGTATCCGTATTTCGACGGCCCAGGTGCCCTCTCCGCTGCCCGTGGCGCTCTCCCAGGCGAAGCCCGCCGCGACGTCCATCTGCGTGCGGTTGGTGGTCAGGGCGTCCCAGCGTGCGTTCAGGGGGTTGACGGTGAGATGCCAGTACTCGAGGGGGTCCTCGGCACCGGCACTGAAGAAGAACTCGATGCAGTCATCACTGTAGATGCCGAGATCATCGGCGGTCCGCTCGGTTGCCACCACCTCCGAGTCCGTACAGCGGAAGGACACGTAGAGGCACTCGTCGTCGTAGGTAGCCAGGACGCGTGTCGGCCGGGCGGCGGGTTCGCTGCCGCCGATCCGCGAGAAGCGGTCGGCCACGGCGGCGTACTGCTCGGCGCTGGCCGCGGCGCGCCAGGCCGGGTCGCCGAGGTCGCCATCCAGGCGGGGCGGCGGCGTCCCCCGTGAGAGGCGCGGGAGGCTCATCGTGCGCGCGCCGGGGACGAAGATCCCGGTGATGCCGCCCTGATCGCCGGCCGTCCTCATGGTGATGACCGCCGAGGCGTCCTTCTTCGCCTCCAGGAAAGCGCGGTACTGCTCGGCGCTGCGGTGGTACACGGAGCGCTCGGCGCCCTCCAGGATCCCGGCTTCCTGCAGCACATGCTGCAGAATGGCGAGGTTGTCGCCGAACGCCTCGACCCGGGCCCGCTGCGCCGCGGTGGCGGCCTTGGCCAAGGCCTCGGCGTAGAGCGACTCCAAAGTCCAGAAGTGCTTCAGGTAGACCTTCATGGCGAGATCGGAGGTCATCTCGTAGTCCGACCGCGCCCGTGGTGCCGCCTGTTTGTAGGCCTCCATCTCGCGGTCAAGGAGCGCGTACAGCCGTGCCATGGGCTCCGCGCCGGGGCCGTAGGCGCGCTGGAGCCATTCCTGGAAAAGCCCGTCGACATCTGCCTCGGCATTCCACATCAATTTTGCGGCAAGGTAGTTATGAACGCCACAGCTATCCCATGGCAGGCTGTAGTAGTAGACCGCCCTGAAGCCATTCTGTCGGATGGTCCGGAAGGTGTGTTTGAGCAGCGGCAGAGAGGGCCCGAGCGGGGCGCCGATGCCGACCCGCATCCAGGTCGAGGCACCGTAGTAGCCGACGAAGGTACTCGCCCTGCCCCAGGCCTCGCACAGGCGCTCGAACTCGGCGCGGTACTCGGGTTTGTAGCGGGTGAGGCCGTAGTGCTGGAGCGGCGCCAGCATCAGGGCCACGTTCGGCTCCATCCGGACCTCGCCGATCGGGTGGGTGAAGTCGTAGTAGACATAGCCGCAGACATAGCGGTCGGGGTGGCGGGCGCCGACGATGCGGGCGACGTCGTTGTAGAACTTCAGGATGAGCGGGGTGACCGCGTGCCCCCAGCCCCCGAAGTCGCCCCATGAACCGCTCGGGGCCTCGACCCGATACGCGCTGCAGGCCTCGCACTCGCACCAGCCGCCGCCGTCCGAGGGCGACATCGAGACGAAGCGCTGGGTGGGATTCTGGTCCAGCCAGGCGATGAGGGCGTCGGCGAAGGCCTGGACCAGCCCCGGGTTGGTCGTGCAGAACTTCGGCTGGAAGGGGGTCGCGTCGTCGGCCGGGACCGCCATGCGCCGGCCGCCGCGCAGGGCCAGGTACTCGGGGTTCGCGCGGAGCACGGCCCGGGCTGGGAAGGCGTCCCAGGTGTGGCCGTGCTGAACTCGTGCACCGCCGCAGCCAAGCCGGAGCTGCCAGCGGCGCTCGGGCTCGTCCCGCGCCCAGAGGGCACGGCTGGCGAAGCTCGGGGTCTCGACCACGGTCAGCGGCGCGAGCGGTATCGTGGCCTGCCGCGGGATGTCCTCGCCGTCGTCGCCCGGCATCAGCCAGCGCACGCCGACGGCGCGTTCCAGGAAGGCGTACGTCCCATAGAGCGTGCCGCGGCTCTCGGTGCCACCCCAGCCGACCTGCCCGCGCCGGCTGTCCCTGCCGAGGATGGTGATATTGCCGTCTCGAGTGACGATCCGGAAGGCATCGTCGGCCAGTGCCTCCGCGCTGACTCCCGCGGCCGCGGCCGCGTCGTTCTCGCCGAGGCAGATCATCGGCGGGGTCGGGGTGTCGGTCACCGGAATCGCGGCCCCGGAGGCGATTCGCACGACCCGCTGCAGTTCCGCCGCTGCCATGGCGACGCAGGGCGCCGGGTCCGGGCCGGTGTAGATGGAGTAGGCGGTCGCGCCGTCCCGGGTGAGGAACAGCGGCTCCTGCGCGCGGGCGAGGACCGCACCGAGCGCGACGCAGGCCGCCATCGCCAGGCGGGCGCCGATGGGCCGGCCGCCGGCGCCGGGCGCGCCACGGCGCCGGCTGGCGGGGCACCGGGGAGTCCCGGAAGCGCGGCGGCCTGGCCTACCGAAGCGATACGTGGTGTTCATAGTACCCCGCGAGATGACGAGGCAACCCGATACCGCCCACCTGACCCACCCGGAAACCGGCGTTGGGGCAGCGCGCACGACGACGCCGTCAGACGTCCCCGACCGTACCTTCCGGCGCCCGCAAAAGCAAGGACCACCCGGCAGGCGGCAGGGCTGTCTGGAGTCCGGTTCTGGCGCCCCCTTCAGGGTGACCCGGCGTAGAACGCCGGATGGGGCACGGCGAAGCATCGCTCGCCATGCCCTCCCCGTCGGAGTACCGGCCTCGGCTGGCGCTCTGACGGGTCCGGCTCAGAAGACGATGGCTCATGATGATCTATCCGGCGCCACAGGGCGCCCGGACATGCGCAGGGATGCGCATGCCACATCCAGAAGCCGGCGCCACAGGGCGCCCGGACATGCGCAGGGATGCGCATGCCACATCCAGAAGCCGG
>JAGVUW010000755.1 GCA_019136035.1 Verrucomicrobiota bacterium
CGAGATTGACAACCGCAGCGCCCTCGAGGTCATCCGCTGCGACTTCCCGCGCCTTGGCCGCGTCGCGGTCGGCGACTGGCGCGACGACGAGGCCATCCTGCCGCAGAAGGCCGGGGTGCGGGTCTCCCAGCCGGCAACCAAAACCGGCCGCACCCTGGCCTACCCCGGGAGTGCCTCCATGGCCTGGATGGACCTCTGCGATGCCCAGGCAGGCCTCTACCTCGCGGTCAACGACCGCCGCCTCACCGCCACCGACTTCGAGTGCAGCGGCGCCCGCGGCCGCCGCGACGCCGATATGATCCTGCGCAGCCACAGCCTCGTCGCACCCGGCCGGAAGAAGGCCCGCGAGTTCGTCCTCGGCGTCCACGCCGGCGACTGGCACTGGGCCGCCGACCGCTATCGCGAGTACGCGGCCGGCTTCATGCGGCCGGCAGACCACCCCGAGTGGGTCCGCCACTGCGATGGCTGGGTCGGCACTAGCGGCCTGGCCTTCTCCCGCCTGGGCGACACCATGGACAAGGTCCGCGCTGAGGGCATGGAGTACATCCAGCAGTGGGGCCAGATGGCCGACGGCATCGACCAGTGCTGCGGGAACTTCCCCTGGCCGGCGCCAGCTCTCGGCGGCGAGGCCGGCTACCTGGACGGCATCCGCGCTGTCCAGGCGCGCGGCGGACGTATCACCGGCTACTGCCCCTCGCGCCTCTGGACCCGCGACAGCGCCATCAACGACGTCCTGCGACGCACCCCCAAGAGCGCCCTGCCGCAGGATGCCATCGACCTCATACCCGGCCTGGACTGGTTCGAGCGCTGGCGGCTCTATCCCCTCGACGGCGAGGCGCTGGCCCAGTACAGCCCCGAGTTGGGGTGGTACAGCATGTGCCCGGCGTCGACGGGGTGGTTCGAGCACCAGCGCCGGTGGATCGTCGAGATGATCGCCCGACGCTGGGGCATGGATGGCGTCTACATCGACGAGCTCGCCGCGGCGCGGGCCTGGCCCTGCTACAACCTCGACCACGGGCACGACGACATCGGCGACTGGGGCCTCGGCCAGGTGCGCATCCTCGAGGCCGTGTCGCGGGAGGCCCGCCGGCACAACCCGGACTTCTGCATCTCGATCGAGGGCTGCGGCGACATCCAGGGCCAGTACGCCAACCTGCACTTGATCTCGGGGCTGTGCACTCACCCGGAGGTCTTCCACTACACCTTCCCCGAGCATATCCTCATCAGCGGCTTCTCGAACGGGCGTTCCAGCGAGCCGGGCGAGGCGGTCAGCCGGGCCTTCCTCAACGGCGACCGCTTCGACTCGCGCCTCGGCTACCCGGAGATGCGCAGCGCCCTGGCCCTGCGACAGCGCATCAAGCACTGGCTCTACCCGGCGCGCTTCATGGATACGATCGGCCTGAGCGTCTCAACGCCGGAGGTCCAGGCACGCTGGAACCGCTGCGAACAGCGCGGCGACCGCGCCATCGTCATCACCTTACGCAACGACGAGCGCCGCACCGGCGCCACCTGCGCCCTGGACCTCCCGAAGGGCTGGGAGCGCCCCGCGGCACTGGCGCTCTTCGACCGCGAGGGCGGCGTGCAGATCGGCCCGGCGAAGGTCACGGCGGGCCGCCTGGAGTTCGCCATCCCCGCCAGGCACCCTGAGCGCCGCCCTGGTCGCCTACCGCCTCGACCCCGGCAGGGCCGTCGACGCCTGGTGCGAGGCCGCCACCGGCGACCCGCGGTCGCCGGGGCTGGTGGTGCGCGCCAGCAACCTCCTCGACAGCCCGGCCGCGGTGACCCTGGACGTCACGGCCGAGGCGCCCCTCAAGGTCCGCAGTCTCGACGCGCGGCTGGCGGTCCCGTCACAGAGCCTCGCGGAAAAGCTCGTGGTCATCACCGGCACCGATGCCCTCGACCTGCCTGCCACCGTCACCCTGCGGGCTCGCTGGCCCGGCGGCAGCCGCGAGACCCGCGCCACTTTCAGGCCCATCCTGATCAACGGCGGCCTCGATGTCGACGCCAATCAGGACGGCATCCCCGACGGCTGGGACGTCGGCGGAACGACGCGACAGTTCCCCTATGGCATCGAGGACGGCGCCTTCTGGATCCAGGGCCAGGAGAAGGAGTACCTCTTCCTCATCCAGAACCTCGAGCTCGAGCCGAAAACCGCCTACGTGCTCTCCGGACGCCTGAAGAAGTCGGCGCAGGTCCCGGCCATACGCATCGCCCTCGCCGAGATGACCGGCGAGAACACGTGGCGCATCCGCAGCATCGGTGACAAGGTCCGCGCCGCCGACGCCTGGGAGAGCTTCGAGGAGACCCTGACCACGGGCGAGAGCTTCATACGCTGCCAGCTCTACCTCTACGCCACGCACACCGCGGCCAAGGCCTGGTTCGACGACATCCGCCTGCGCCGGGCGGAGCCCTGAACCGGCCGGCCCGGGACACCGGGGAGGCAAGGGCCCCAAGGGACGCAAGGGACTCAAGAGACCCAAGGGACCCAAGGGACGCAGGGTCTCACCAAGGTCTCGCCAGGCCTAGCCAGGCCTCGACAGGTTCCGGCAGGCCTCGCCAGACATCCCCCGGCATCGCCCGGCATCGCCAGGCATCGCCAGGTATCGCCAGGTATCGACAGACATCGCCCGGCACCACCAGGAGACGCCAGCCGCACCGAGGGCCACCGGCGTCACAGGGCGCCGCGCCGGGCGCCCACGGCGCCCCGTGGCCCCATCGCCTTCCCCGGCGCGGCCTTGCACAGCACCCGGGCCCGGCTACAGTGCCGGCATACCCGCGCCGGCTGTGGCCCCGGTGGACCCGTGGCCGAACGCGGAGAATGAGGAGAGCTGGCCGCCATGGCACTGCGAGTGGCCGTTATCGGTTGCGGGCCTATCGGCAACCGTCATGCTGACATCTACAAGGAGACCCCCCAGGTCGAGCTGGTCGGCGTCTGCGACATCCGGAGGGACCGCGCCGAGGCGGCCGGTAAGCGCCTGGGGGTGCCAGCCTTCTTCAGCACCCCCGAGATGCTGACGGCACTGCGCCCGGACCTGTGCAGCGTCGCCACCGGCGGCTATGAGTACGGCAGCGACCACTACGAGCCGACCCTCCAGGCGCTCGAGGCCGGCTGCCATGTCCTCTGCGAAAAGCCCATCTGCAATACCATCCCGGAGGCCGAGCGGATGGTCGACTGCGCCCGACGCCTGAAGCGCTGCTTCGGCATCGACTTCAACCACCGCTTCACCCCCGCCGCCCGCCTGGCCCGGCGCTGGGTCGACGAGGGCCGCATCGGCGAGCAGCTCTTCGTCAACATGGCGATGTGGATCCACAACCCGAACGAGAGCTCTCCTTATTATATGATTAAGGCCCTCAACCCGCACTCGGTCGACGTCATGCGGCACTTCGCCGGTGACATCACGGCGGTGCAGGCGTTCTGCAAGAAGGGCCCCGGCCGCACGATCTGGACGAACATGCAGCTCAATGTCCTCTTCCGCAGCGGCGCCGTCGGGCACCTGACCGCGAGCTACGACATGGCCCGCGGCCACCCAATGGAGCGCTGCGAGGTGGCCGGCATCAAGGGCCGCTTCGTCCTCGAGGACATGTGGCAGGAAGCCACCCTCTACCCCGCCGGCGACATGGTCAAGCAGGTCTACACCAATCCGGTGTTCGGACCGGACCGCTACCGCGACTTCAGCGACACCTTCCGCTGCCGCATCCAGACCTTCGCCCGGCAGGTCATCGACGGCGTCGCCCCCGACGCCATCGACGGCTCGGGCGCCGACGGCCTCGCCGCGCAAAAGGTCCTGCAGGCCGCCATCGACTCGCTCGAGCAGAAGGCGATCATCAACCTGTGAGGCGCTGGCGCCCCTCCCCGGGAGCGGGCGCTGGGCTGCCAGAGGCCAGGCGTGTCGGACCTGTCTGACCCGTCTGACGCCTCCGGCAGGCTGGCCCGACGGCTTACCGGCGGGTCCCGTAACGGGCGCGCCGCGCGTTGCAGGACCCGGGGTTCCCGGTATGGTAGCGCTTCGCAGCCGCGGCGCGGCTCGAGGAGTCTATGGCCCATGGACGCGATGCAATCCGACGACACCGGCCTGCAGGCAGCGATGACAGCCTTGGGGCAGCGCGCCCGGCAGGCGTCGCGGCGACTGGCGACGGCCTCCGGGGCGCAGCGTTCGCAGGCCCTCGCGGCGATGCCGGCGGCGCTGGAGGGCGTGCGTGATGCCCTCGCCGAGGCGAACCGCGCCGACCTGGCCGCAGCGCGCGACGCCGGGCTCGAGGGCCCGATGCTGAAGCGCCTCGAGGTGACCGAGAAGGTCTTCGACGCCATGCGCCGGCGCCTCGACGAGGTCGCGGCGCTGCCCGATCCGCTCGGGCGCGTCCTCGATGGCCACATCCGTCCGAGCGGCCTGCGTGTCTCCAAGATCACGGTGCCGCTCGGCGTCATCGGCATCATCTACGAGTCCCGCCCCAATGTCACCACCGACGCCGCCGCGGTCTGCCTGAAGAGCGGCAACGCGGTCATCCTGCGGGGCGGCTCGGAGGCCCTCCGCACGAACCGCGTCCTGGCCGAGGCGATGGTCACGGCCGTGACCCAGGCCGGCCTGCCCGCCGACGCGGTCCAGATGGTCGGCACCCGCGACCGCGCCGCCGTCGGGGCCATGCTGCGCCTCGAGGGCCTCATCGATGTCATCATACCGCGCGGCGGCAAGAGCCTGGTCCAGCGCGTCACGGCCGAGAGCCGCATACCGGTGATCAAGCACTACGAGGGCATCTGCCACCTCTACCTGGCCGCCGACGCCCCCGAGGCGATGGCGGTGGCCCTGACCGTGAACTCCAAATGCGAGCGCGTCGAGGTCTGCAATGCCCTCGAGACCCTCCTCATTGACAGCGCCGCGGCGCCGCGCCTCCTCGGGCCGGTGGTATCGGCGCTGCGCCAGGCGGGCGTGACCTGTCGCGGCTGCGAGCGTTGCCGGGGCGTCCTGCCCGACCTCGAGCCGGCCACCGAGGCCGACTGGCGCACCGAGTACCTGGCGCCCATCCTGTCGTTACGCCTCGTCGACGGCATCGACGCGGCCATCGAGCATATCCACACCTACGGCTCGGGCCATACCGACGGCATCGTCACCGCCAGCCTGGCCCTGGCCGAGCGCTTCTGCGCCGCGGTCGACTCGGCGTCGGTGATGGTCAACGCCTCGACCCGGCTCTCCGGCGGCGGCGATTACGGCCTGGGCGCCGTGGTGGGCATCAGCACCGACAAACTGCACGCGCGCGGGCCGGTGGGCCCGGCGGAACTGACCTCGACCAAGTGGCTGGCCGTGGGTGACGGCCACCTCCGCACCTGAAGATCGGACGGGCGGGCCGAAGGGGTCCGTCCGGCCGGCCGAGGCGCGGCGGCGGCCCACACGGCGATTGGAAACGGGAGCATCCATGGCAACCAGCGGCACCACTCTGCGTCTCCTATCGGCAGCCCTGGCACTGGCTCTGGCGGGCCAGGCCGCGCCGGAGGCCAAGCGCGTCCTGATGGTGGCGGGCCAGGCCGACAACCCCACCGCCCAGGCCCTCGAGGCCCTCGGCGTAGCGGCTGAACGCTGCGCCCCGGGCGAGGTCGCGCGCCGCTCGCTCTTCCGCTACGACCTGGTCGTTTGGGGCATGGACGAATCGCGTGCCGCCCTGGTTGCCGACCCGGCGACCGTCGCCGCCTACCTCGACGCCGGCGGCGTCATGCTCTGCGCCCGCGGCCAGGATGAGGACCCCTGGCTGCCGGTGCCGGTGCGGCGCGACAAGGCGTACCAATTCGGCGCCATGCTGCAGCCCGAGCACGCCGTCTTCCAGCGCCCGTACCGCCTCAACGGTGCGGCCCTCCGTGATGTCCACGGCGGCAGCATCTACCGCGCCTTCCACGGCTGGAGCGCCCCCTGGGTGCCGCTGCTCAGCACCGGCGCGACCCAGTCTTGGGACAAGACCCCCGAGGCCGCTCCCGGCGAGCCCCATGCCGGGCTGATCGAGATGCCCTGGGGCGCCGGACACCTCATCATGCTCCAGATGATCCCCGAGTTCCACTGGTTCCGCGACCGCAAGGGCGACCCCGACTGCGCCGGCGCCAGGTTCTTCGCGAATCTCCTCGACTACGCCCTCGGCAAGGCCAAGGCCCAGGCCGCGACGCGGCCGCCGCCCGAGCTCCCCGCCGCCTTCGTCGACGACCTCGACGGCCTCCTGCCGATCCCCTGCGGCTTCGACACCCGGCCGCTCGACCCCGGCGACTGGCAGGTGCGCGCGCAGGGGCCCTACCGCGCCGACGCCGACCGCCGCGGCGTCTGGACCGTCACCCACGAGGACGTGCCCAGCGTCGCGGGCAGCTTCTGCGAGCTGACCCGCGAGGTGCCCCTGCCGGCAGATCGCGGCGCCGCGGCCGCCCTGCGCTGGTATCTCAGCGATACCTACTGCGGCGGCAACGAACGCATCCTCGGCGGCGCTCAGCATGGCCAGACCAACTTCGTGAACCGGCGTGAGGGGCACCGCTTCGCGCAGGTACTCGTCAATGGCCGTCAGCTCTGGGAGATGGACCTCCTCGGGCCCAACCCGCAGCCGGCGCGCCGGCGCATCTACTCGGCCGACCTGGCCGGCCTCGTGCCGGCGGAGGCCGCCACCTGCCGCGTGACCCTCCGCGTCGAGGACCGCCTCGCCTCGGGCGACCGGCCCTTCGCGATCGACGTCTTCTGGGGCGCGGTCGAGGTCCTCGCCGGCGTCTCGCGTCTGCCGGCAACCCAGGTCGGCGGCACGCCGGTGCTGACCCTCCAGCCTGGCCAGGCCCAGGCCTGGCCGGCCCTGACGCAGTCCGGCCGGGTCCGCCTCGCCGTGCGCCTCCAGGACCGCGTCCAGGACCGGCCGACCCTGGTGCTCGACGTCGCCGACCGCGAGGTGGCGCGCTGGCGCCTGAGCGCGGACGACCACCGCTGGCACTGGGCCGTCACCCCGGAGGTGGCGGTCCGCCCCGGCGCCGTGGTCCGGCTGCGCCTCGAGGGCGATGCCGGCGCGCTCTGCCCGGTCTCTGACCTGGCGGTGTACCCGGTGCCCGACCTCCCGGCGGCCAACGGCGCCGCAGCCCCGGCGCCCGCCGCGGCCGCGCCGGCCGTGCCGACGGACCGCTTCGCCCTGCGGGTGACCGAGACCGCCGGCGTGGCGCGGCCTTACGCCATCGCGACGCAGGGCCTGCCGCTGGCGGCCGGACGCCTGCGCGATCTGTCGCGGCTCCAGTTGACGACCGACAGCGGCGAGGCGGTGCCGGTGCAGGCGGCGCCGCTGGTTACCTGGCCGGATGGCAGCGTCAAGGTCGCCCTGGTCAGCTTCCCGGTGAGCCTCGCGGCCAACGCCACAGCCACCTGTCAGGCCGCCATCGCCGACGCGGGGGCCCCCGCCACGCCCGCCCCGGCCGACAGCCGGCCGCGCCTGGCAGTCCTCGAGCGCGGCGACGAGATCCTCATCGACACCGGCGCCATCCAGGCGGTCGTCAGTCGGACCCACGGACGACTCGTCGAGAGCGTCCGCCGTGCCGATGGCCGGGTGCTCAAGCGCGCCGAAGACGCCTGGGACCTGGCGGTCGAGGACGAGGCCGGCCGCGTCCTGCGCAGCGGCGGCCCCACCGTCACCGCCACCACCTTCGCCGACCGCGGGCCGCTGCGACTCCTCCTGGTGCGCACCGGGTCCTTCGCCGATGAGAACGGGCGCTGCCTGGACTACCGCCTGCAGCTCGAGGCGACGGCCGGCGCCGAGGCCCTGCGCCTCGAGGCCATCCTCGTGAACCGCGAGAGCACCCCCGAGGTCATGCTGCGACGCTGGTCGATGGACTTCGCCGGTCTGCCGGTTGACCAGGCCCGCCTCTGGCTCGATGCCGATCGCTCTGCCGCCGCCAGCCCCGGCGCCGTGCTCTACCAGCACCGCGAGGACCGCCTCTCGTGGAACGGCGCCGGACAGGCCCTCGACTGGGCTGAGGGGCGCTGCCCGGGCTGGCTCCGCGCCGGCGGCGTCGGCCTCGGCGTGCGCTGGTTCTGGCAGCGCTTCCCGCATGCCCTGCGCTTCGAGACTGCCGGACTGCGCTATGACCTCATCCCGCCCGCCCTGGATGACCGCGACCTGCCCGTCCGCTGGCAGGAGCGCCTGGCCGAGGTCACCGACCGCTACACGGTCGGCGGCGTCGGCTACCCCCAGAGCCCCGGGCGCATGGGCCTCTTCCGCCTGGCCGCCGGGGAGGCCATCCACGAGGAGATCCTGATGGTCTTCGACGGCGCCGCCGACAGCGCCGACCTGGCGCCCGCCATGGCCGAGCTGACCCACCGCCCGCGCGCCGTGCCCGACCCGGCCTACACCAGCGCCACCCGCGCCTTCGGCGACTTCCAGCCGGCCGGGGACCTCTTCAGCGCCTACGAGGCGAGCGTCGAGAAGACCTACGCCGGTATCCTCGCCAAACGCGAGAAACGCCGGGAGTACGGCTTCGAGAACTTCGGCGACGATACCTTCGAGTGGGGCTATGGACCGAGCTATACCTACTGGAGCAACAGCGAGTACGACCACCACCACGGCTTCCTGCTGCAGTTCCTCCGCAGCGGCGACAGCCGCTGGTGGGAGCTCGGCGAGCAGCAGGCGCGACACTACCGCGACATCGTCATTCCCCACGCCGGCGAGCCGTCCCGGCGCGGCGGGCCGCTACACCACAACGCCACCTCGCTGTGGATGCCGCAGCACCCGGAGCAGTTCTGGATCGCCGACCACACGGCGGCGGGCTCCAGTTGCAGCCATAGCTGGGCCGAGGGCATGGTCGACTACTGGTACCTCACCGGCGACCCCTGGGCCGGCGAGGTCGTCCGCGATATGGCCGATTGGTACTGCGACCGCATCGAGAACAACGCCTTCGGCGCCGGTGGCCAGGAACGCGGCCCGGGGTGGGCCCTGATCGCGGTCAGTGCCCTGGCCGGCGCCGTGCCCAGCCCGCGGCTCATGCGGGCCGGCCAGACCATCGCCGACTGGATCATCGCCTGGCAGGACCCCCTCCGCGGCGTGGTCTCGGTGCCGATCTCCGAACAGCCCAG
>JAGVUW010000373.1 GCA_019136035.1 Verrucomicrobiota bacterium
GCATCCTGATGCTGGCGCAGCAGACCCTCGCCGACCCGAGCGTCGGCACCAGCGGCAAGGCCTTCATGGCCCGCGGCTTCACCGACGGCGTCGCCAGCGATGCCGACAGCGGCTACGTGGACGAGGTCCGCGTCTGGGCCCAGGTCCGCACCGCCGACGAGATCGCGTACTGGCGCCGGCACCTCTTCCCGACCCTCGAGACCATCGACCTGGCCGACTACGAGTACGGCGACGTGCTCCGCGTCTACTACCGCTTCGATGACAACGGCGAGACGGTCGAGGACTTCGCCCACCTCGGCGAGCGCTCCTACGTCATCCGCGCCCCCGTCACCACCGCGCAGGCCGCCCGCGTGCGCGGCATCGACGACGCCGACGGCGACGGCCTGGCCGAGTGGTGGGTCAAGCTCCACCAGCTCGACGAGTGGGCCAAGTTCCGCCTCGACCCGACCTTCGTCTACGACAACACCGGCGAGATCGACGGCGTCGCCTTCATGCGCAGCTTTACGGCCTACACCTCGATCGGCAACGGCTATGTCTCCTGGCTGGAGAACCTGCAGTACCGCTCGACCAAGTCGGATGTCCTCGGCGAAGACGGCGCCTTCGTCCGTGTCGTCAAGTACATCCGCCTGGCCCAGGTGCCCACGCAGGCCATCCTGCGCATGTGGTCGCCCGGCTGCAGCCTGGATAACCTCTACGTCAACGGCACTGCCGTCGCCCCGGCCGCCACGGTCGACATCACGCCGTACCTCGTCCAGGGCAACAACCAGATCGCGGTGTTCTTCGAGCGCACCTCGTCCTACACCCGCGTCATCCGCTACAGCAACCTCGTCGACGGCAGCGCCGAGACCTTCAACCAGGATATCTTCACCGGCAAGTTCGATGCCGAACTCGAGGTCGACGGCGAGCTGGTCATCGTCCGCGGTGACGACAGCCGCTTCGACCCGCGCGCCGTCTGGCACGGCGTCACCGCCTCGACCTGGATCGAGGACGAGGGCTACATGTGGACCGAGGACGCCCTCGCCCGCGAACTGCCGCACCGTGACTACGGCCTGCCGCATGACCCGGATCGCGATGGCCTCGAGAACTACTACGAACAGGCCCTCATGACCAACCCGCGCGACGCCGACTCCGACAACGACGCCGTGCCGGATGCCGATGAGGACTTCGATGGCGATGGCCTCACCAACGCCCAGGAGTTCGCGCGCCTCACCGATCCGCTCCGCGTCGATACCGACGACGATGGCATCGAGGACGGCGCCGAGGTCATCGGCGGCACCGACCCGACCGACTCGCTCAGCCCGCAGATCTCGCGCGTCCTCGACCTCACCGCCGATGGCGCCGCCCTGATCATGCCCACCGACCGGCGCTTCGCCCTGTCGTCCTGGACGATCGCCGCCTACGTCCGCCCCGAGGCCGCCAGCGCTGCCGATATCAACGGCGTCATCCTGCGCCGCTCGGTCGGCATCCAGGCCGCCACCGGCAAGCACTACGTCACCTGGGAGCTGAGCCTCGCCAACGGCCTCAACGGCGATGCCGTCCTCGGCGGCGTCTGGACGCACCTGGCCGCCAGCTACGACGCGGCGACCACCTCTCTGCGGCTCTACCGCAACGGCATCCTGGTGGCCTCGCAGGCCCTCGGGACGACCTGCGCCATCAACGGCCCTGGCCCGGTCGTCACCTCGGTCGGCAGCCTCGGCGCCGACGGCTTCCGCGGCCTGGTGGATGACGTCCGCCTCTACGACATCGCCATCCCGCGCGAGCAGATCGAGGCCGAACGCTACGCGACCCTGGTCGGCAACGAGGCGAACCTCGTCGCCTACTACCGCTTCGATGACGGTACCTGGACCGGCAGCAACGACGACCTCGACGGCGAGGCCTTCGAGCTGGTCGAGGGCCACGTCGAGGACTTCGCCATGCCGGCCCATGACTGGCGCAACGACTGGGAGAACGCCGCCACCCTGCGTAATGACGCCCGCCTGCGCGAGATGCTCCCCACCGAGACGGATCCCTTCGAC
>JAGVUW010000707.1 GCA_019136035.1 Verrucomicrobiota bacterium
GGTGGTCATCGCCAGCGATGCCATGAAGAGCTGGCTGTCGGGCTGGCAGAACCTCTTCGGCGGCGAGATGAAGAGCTACGTGGCGCTGCAGTCGCGGGCCCGCCGCGAGGTGCGCCTGCGACTCATCGAGCAGGCCGTCGCCGCCGGCTGCAACGCCGTCGGCAATGTCCGTCTTGAGGGCGTCGACATCATGGGCGCGGCGCTGGTCGGCAGGGGTGGCCGCAAGGCCGCCGCGGCGGTGGCCCTCCTGGCCAGCGGCACGGCCTACACGTTCAGCCCCGCGGCAGACTGATACAGCGCGGGCTCTGCCTGCAACCGGAAGGGGCCAGGAGCGGGGGTTCCTGAGTCCGGTGTTGGGCGTTTCGCGTTGGGCGCTCCCCACCGAGGCCTGTCGAGGCCTGGCGAGGCCTGTCGATCCCCATCGATCCCCGTCGATTCCTCGTGGCCCCTTTCCCATACAGCCTTGGGCGTTTGCTTCCTTGCGGAACAGGGGTCGGGGGCTCCAACGTGCCGGCCGTGCCGAGGCTTGACAGCGCCGGTTCCGCGGTTTCATTAGGGGGCTCACGGCGCGGCAGCCCGATTGCATTTTGGAGGATGACCCCTGTGTTTACGCCTGTACGCCTCTCGCTTGCTGATATCACCGGCCTCTCGTACGTGCAGGCGGTCTGTCGCGCCCGCGCCTTCCTCAGCGCGACGCCGGTCGCCGACCTGGAGCGGCTCGCGACGGCGCCCGTCGATTTCTGGCCCGAGAGCCTGCAGGCGCGACTGCGCGAGCTCCTGCCGCGCGTCGGCCAGCGCGTCGTGGCGCCCCTCGCGGAGTCCGCGCCGGGCGCGTCGACGGAGGCCTTCACGGCGGCGACGCACGCGTCGATGGCGCCCCTGAGCGGCCTGGGATGGTACCGCATTGGCGAGGACGGCCGCCTCTACGTCATCTCCAAGAGCGAGCATTACCACGCCTCCCTTGGCCACGCCTTTCCCGGGTACGCCCTGATCGAGCGGGCGCAGGCGCTGGGGGTGCCGAATGCGACCCACAACAACACCCGCGGCGAGATCACGCGGCTCCTGGAGACGGCTCTCCTGGACGCCGCCAATGCCGGTCGCGGCGCCGGCAAGGCGCGTCTGGACCGCGTCCTGAATCTCGAGACCGGCAGCCTGGCCCTGGAGGCGGCCCTGAAGCTGGTCCTGGCGCGCTTCCACCAGCACGACCCCGCCAAGGCCGCCCCGGCGGAGTCCGGCCGCATGCCGGTCATCCTGGTGATGGCCGATGACGACGGCGGCCCGACGGCCAACTACCACGGCACGACGGTCCTGACGCAGGTCTGTCGCGGCCTCTGGCCGCAGTGGCGTCGCGGCCTCGAGGAGGCCGGCCTGATGCGGGTGCGGGCGGTGCGCCCGAACGACATCGCGGATTTCGCGCGGGCGGTGCGCGAGGAGAACGCCGGCGGTCACCGCGTGGCGGCATTCTTCCACGAGATCGTCCTGATGAACTACGGCGCCAAGGTGCTGACCCCGGAGTACCTCCAGCAGGCCTATGCACTCTGTGCCGAGAACGACATCGCGACGGTGGTCGACGAGATCCAGTCCTGCGCCTGGTACGCGGGCGGCTTCCTCTTCACGCAGTACGGCATCGCGCCGGACATGGTGGCGATCGGCAAGGGCTTCCCCGGGGGCGTCTACCCGGCGTCGCGGCTGCTGTTCCGCTCGCACTACGACATCCTGCCGCAGTTTGGGGCGTTGGTGACGAACGGCCAGGAGGAGCTCGCCTCGCTGGCCTGCCTGGTGACCCTGGTATGGCTTCAGGCCAACGGCGCCGCGGTCGACGCAGTCGGCGAGGCCCTCGAGCGCGGCCTGGGCGCCCTGCCGAGGCGTTTCCCGCGGCTCCTCGAGGGCCTGGCGGGCCGCGGCCACCTGCTCGGCCTGCGCTTCCGCGATCTGGCCGCCGGGCGGCGCTTCGCGACGCTGATGAACGAGGCGGGCTACGACCTGAGCGTGCAGAGCTACAAGAGCCAGTGCCCGCCGGTAGCGTTGTGCAAGCTGCCGATCATCGCCGACGAGTGCCTGGTCGAGGCCTTCGTCACCGCCTGCGCCGACGCCCTGAGCCAGGTGTCCTGACGGAAGATCCTGTTTACGGGAGACTTACGGCTCTGCCGTCGGTCTCCCGTTGGTGTCTCCAGAGGCCTGTCGCCCTCCACGGGGCCGTGGGCCCGGGCACCGCGCCTGGAGGGCGAGTGGCCACAGACGCGAACGCGTCCACGAGCCGCAACGGGCAGGGAATCCGGGGACGGCTCCAGGGGCCTGTCGCCCTCCAGGGTCCAGGGTCAGCCGCAGCGACCACGATCTCCAGGCACGAATCGACAACACACGGCATCGCAGTGGTTGCGGCTTCCGAACGGACGGACCATCCGTCAGACTGCGGTGCCGGTCAGGTCGTAGGCGGAGGCCTTGTCGATGCGTACCTCGGCGAAGTTGCCCTCGAGGGCGCCACGGGGGCCGCGCAGGTGGACGACGTTGTCGATTTCGGGGGCATCGGCGCTGGTCCGTCCGAGGTAGCGCCCGGGGCGTTCGCTGCCGTCGACGAGGACGCGCAGCGTGCGTCCGACGAGGGCCTGATTCATGGCCGTGGCGATCTCCTGCTGGCGAGCCATGATGGCATCGCGGCGGGCCTGGGCCTCCTCCGCGGGCACGACGCCCTCCGTCAGCGCCGCCGCCGGAGTGCCGGGCTCCGCCGAGAAGGCGAAGACGCCGAGGCGCTCGAAGCGGTACTCGGTGACATAGTCAAGAAGCTCGTTGAAGTCGCTCTCGGTCTCGCCGGGAAAGCCGACCAGGAAGGTCGTGCGCACCGCCACGCCGGGCCAGCGTTCGCGCAGCCGCGCCATGAGCGCACGGGTCTCGCGGCTGCCGAGGCCGCGGCGCATCGCCTTCAGGACGCCGTCGCTGATGTGCTGGAGCGGGATGTCGAGGTAGGGGACGACATGGCGGCTGGCGGCGAGGGTGTCGATGAGGGCGTCGTCGACGTAGCGCGGGTGCGTGTAAAGGACGCGGACCCAGAAGTCGCCCTCGAGGCGGTCGATCTCGCGCACCAGCGCCGCGAGGCTGGCCGGCTCGGCCAGGTCAAGGCCGTAGCGGCTGCTGTCCTGGCCGATGAGATTCAGCTCGCGCGCGCCCTGGCCGAGGAGCTGCCGGCATTCCTCGAGCAGCGAGGCGATCGTCCGGCTGCGCTGGTGGCCGCGGATGGACGGGATGCTGCAGTAGGCACAGCGGTGGTCGCAGCCCTCGGCGATCTTCAGGTAGGCGTACGACGACGGGGTCAGCGTCAGCCGCGGCGCGGTGTGGTCGTAGAGGTACGTCGGCAGACTCCCGGCGGGGACATTGCGGTCGGCCAGACCGGTCTGGAACAGCTCACGCACCAGGCGGGCCGCGCGCGGGACGTCGTCGAGGCTGAGGAAGAGGTCGACCTCGGGGTAGGCCGTGGCGGTCTGGCCCGGCTCGCGCTGGGGCAGACAGCCGGCCACCGCCACACGGCGCCGGCCGCGACCCAGGCGCTTCCAGCGCAGGGCCTCGCGGATCTCCTCATGGGCCTCGTCGCGGGCGTCGGCGATGAAGCTGCAGGTGTTGACCAGGAGCAGATCGGCCGCCTCACGGTCGTTGGTCAACTGAAAACCGGCACTGGCCAGCGTGCCGCACATGACCTCGGCGTCGACGAGGTTCTTCGGGCAGCCCAGACTGACGATGCTGATGCGATAGGGACGGGCCATGGTTCGGACTGTCTCCGCCTGTGTGGTGTCGCGCGCCAGGGCCGGCCGTCGGCCCCCGCTTCAATCGCCCGCGGCGCGCGCCCGGCCGTGCCAACATACACACCGGCCGCGCCTTGACTTGGGGGCGTCTGTGCTTACGATAGCTCGTGAGACGTCCCCCGACGAACCCGGCCCGGCCGGGAGAGGCGCTTTTGCGGTGAAGGAGACTGGTACTATGGCAGACACAGCGAAACCCGCCATCGGCTACGACGATACGCCCATCATCCCGGGGAGCTGCTGGCGCGTCCACGACAGCAAGCGTCCCCAGCCCCGGGTGGTGGTCCCCGGCACCTTCAGCACCCAGGAGAGCATCGGCGTGCCGCCCTCGGACGCGATTGTGCTGTTTGACGGTCGCGACCTCGCCAACTGGGTGGGCAAGGATGGCGGTGCGGCCGAGTGGAAGGTCGAGAACGGCTGCATGGAAGTGGTTCCCGGCAAGGGCGACATCCGCACCAAGGCCGAGTTTGGCGACTGCCAGCTCCACCTGGAGTGGTCGGCGCCGACGGTGGTGAAGGGCGAGAGCCAGGGCCGTGGCAACAGCGGCGTCTTCATGATGGGCCTGTACGAGATCCAGGTCCTCGACTGCTACCAGAACCTGACCTACGCCGACGGCACGACCGGGGCGCTGTACGGCCAGTCCCCGCCGCTGGTCAACGCCTGCCGGGCGCCGGGCCTCTGGCAGACCTACGACCTGATCTGGATCGCGCCGCGCTTCGCCGGCGACCGCCTCCTCTCGCCGGCCTACGTGACCCTGTTTTTCAACGGCGTGCTCCTGCACCTGATGAAGGACGTCCAGGGCACGACGCAGCACCGCAAGACAACGGAGTACAAGGCGCACGCGCCGGTCGGTCCCCTGAAGCTCCAGGATCACCGCGACCTGGTGCGTTTCCGCAATATCTGGTACCGGCCCCTGACGGCCTACGACCAGACGGCGCCGGCCTGAGGGCAACGGCTGCGGGCGTGGGTTGCGGTCGTGGCCGCCCGCCGGGGGCTGTCCCAGTGGTGCGGCGAATGGCGTCGTGTCCGAGCGGCATGACGGGCGTCTTTATGCGGGCGCGAACCGGCCGCCTCCCGCGTCCTGGAGTCCTATGGTCTTCGCGAAGACACTCACCTGCGATGACGGTGCCCGGGCCATCATCGAGCGCCTGCGTCAGGCCGGCCATCGCGCCTACCTGGTCGGCGGCTGTGTTCGCGACCAGCTCATGGGCCGCGCGCCGGCCGATTGGGACGTCGCCACCGACGCCACGCCCGAGCGCATCGAGGCGCTGTTCGAGCGCGTGGTGCCGGTGGGCAAGGCCTTCGGGGTCATGATCGTGGTCCGCCCCGAGGGCGACTACGAGGTGGCCACCTTCCGCGGCGACGGCGACTACCACGACGGCCGGCGCCCGACCACGGTGACCTTCACCGGTCCGGAGGAAGACGTCCGGCGCCGCGACTTCACGATCAACGCCCTCCTGTACGACCCGGTGGCGGGCGAGGTCCTGGACTACGTCGGGGGTGTCGCCGACATCGCCTCAGGGCTCATTCGCACTGTCGGCGAGGCATCCCTGCGTTTCCGTGAGGACCGCCTGCGGCTGCTGCGGGCGGTGCGTTTTGCGGCTCGCACCGGCTTCCACCTGGAGGCCTCGACGGCGGCGGCCGTGCGCGCCCTGGCGCCGCTGGCGGCGAGTGTCTCAGCCGAGCGCACCGGCGACGAGCTGACGCGCATGCTCAGCGAGGGCGCCGCGCGGCGCAGCTTCGAGATGCTCGAGGCGTGCGGCCTGCTGGACGTGGTCCTGCCCGAGGTGGCGGCCATGCGCGGCGTGCCGCAGCCGCCCGAGTTCCATCCCGAGGGCGACGTCTGGGAACACACCCTCGCCATGCTCGAGCTCTGGGATCGCCGCGTACTGTCGTGGCGTCAGAACGAGGACCGCAACGATGAGCCCGGCACCCACGCCGCCGACGCCGACGCACCCGCCGAGGCGCCGCCGGCTGCCGCCGGACTCACCGGCAGCCCCGACGAGCGCGCCATCCTCGGCTGGGCCGTGCTCCTGCATGACGTCGGCAAGCCGGGGACCCTGACTGACACCGACCGCATCCGCTTCCACGGCCACGACGACCTCGGCGCCAGCCTGGCGCAGGAGGTCCTGAACCGCCTGCGCCGCCCGAAGCGCCTTATCCAGGCGGTGCAGGCCGTGGTGGCCGGGCACATGCGCTTTATCCACATTAAAGGAATGCGTGAGGCCAAACGCCGGCGTTTCGTGCAGTCGCCGCTCTTTCCCCTGGAGCTGGAGCTGCATCGGCTGGACTGCGTTGGCAGCCATGGCAAGCTCGAGGGCTACGACCTCGCCCTGGGACTGTACCTCGAGGAACTGGCGCGCCCGCCGGTGCTGGAGCCGCTCCTGCGCGGCGACGACCTCCTGGCCCGCGGCTTCACCCCCGGGCCCGCCATCGGGCGGCTCCTGCGGGCGGTCGAGGATGCCCGCCTCGAGGGCCGCCTGAACAGCCGCGACGAGGCCCTGGCGTGGCTGTCGCGGCAGCGCCATGGCGGCGCAGACCCGGCGCCGGCCGGTGAGGGCGACCGCGAGGGGTAGTGTCACGGAGAAGACCGGCCGCGGTTGCCGTGTGCCGGGGGAAGGCGCGGGCGCCGGGCGGCACCCCGCGATGCGGGCGGTCAGCGGAGCGTTGCTGATGAGAGTGGTGTTCGATGGCACGGTCGTGCGTCCCCCCTATGCCGGAGTGCAGCTCTCGGTCCTGGAGGAGATGCGTGCCGTCGCCGGTTGCCTGGGCGATCTCTCCGGCTGCCGCTTCTATAGCGGCGACCCCGAGTTCAGCCGCGCCATTCAGGCGCGCGGCGGCACGGCGCCGCGGCTCTCGACGCAACTGCGGCGGGTGCCGGTGCGCCTGGCCTGGCAGCAGATCGTGCTTCCCGGCATCCTGAGGCGCTGCGGGGCGGAGGTCCTGCATGCCCTGGCCTACACGGCGCCGCGGCGCTGTCCGGTGCCGTACGTCCTGAATGTCCACGACATCATTGCCCTGGACCGTCCCGACCTGTGTTCGCGGCTGAACCGCCTGCACATGCGGGCGCTCCTGCCGTCGAGTGTGCGCGGCGCGGCGCTGTGCATTGTCTCGACGCACCACGTCGCCGACCGCCTGCGCGAGGTCCTGGACGTCCCGGCAGCGCGTCTGGCGGTGGTGCCCCTCGGCGTCGATGCGGCGCGCTTCGGCGCGCCGGCGCCGTGGCCGCGCCTGCCAGGGCTGCCGGAGGAGCGCCCGTACCTCCTCTTCGTCGGCAACCTCGAGCCCAAGAAGGGCCTCGACACCCTCCTCGATGCCTACGCCATCGCCGCCTCTGCCAGCCGCTTCGACCTCGTCGTCGCCGGCCGGGCCGCCTGGCGCTGTGCCGGGGTGCGTCAGCGCCTCCTGCATTGGACGGGGCCGGGTCGGGTGCACTGGCTCGGGCGGGTGCCGGGGGCGGCCCTCCCGGGGCTGATGCAGCACGCCGCGGTGCTGGTCCAGCCTTCCCTCGAGGAGGGCTTCGGTATGCCGGTCCTGGAGGCCATGGCCGCCGGGACGCCGGTGCTGCACAGCGACCACCCGGCCCTCATGGAGGCGGCCGGGGGCGCCGGGCTGGCCTTCCGCTGCGGCGGCGCCGCCGACCTCGCCGGACGTCTGGACGCCCTCCTGGGTGACGCGCCGTGGCAGGCCGAACTCGCGGCGGCC
>JAGVUW010000679.1 GCA_019136035.1 Verrucomicrobiota bacterium
CTCTCGCGTTGCAGGAACTGGCGCTGACAGAAAGTCGAGAACGATCTCGTCTTTGGGGCAGAATGGAGGTGGCGAAACCGTTAGATTCGGGGTCATGAACCAGAAGTGGCCGGGGGGACACCGGAACCAGTCCGTTCGCCCACGGAATTCGACTATCGATAGTCTGGATAGATAGAGCTTCAGTCCACTCGGTAATTCTGGCATCTATTCCCCCTGTCCAGCGTGGTCATTACTGGCGGCGCGACGGCGGCGTCATGCGCGTGAGTTGGTTCGCTTCCGGGGCGGGCTCCGTTGGAGACTCAGTTCGTCATCGAAGCAGACGCCGCACAGCGGACAGTGCGTCACCTTCTTCGGGAGGCTGAGCGCCGGGCTGCGGTTGTAGTAGGCCAGTGGCGTCAGTGTGTTTGAGCAGGACGGGCACCGGAACCGCCGGCGCAGCACGACGAAGCTCAGCACCAGACCGAACACAACCAACACCAGGAAACCGGCCATCACCTCGGCTCGTACGAGCCCCGCGAGGAACGGGATACACATGGCAAGAAACGCGAGGACAAGGACCGTGGGAAGCATCCCCCAGACCTGAAGCCTACCCTCGATGTATTCTCTTGCCGTCAAGGCCGTCTCTCCTTTGATGCCGTCCTTGCGATGCAGACCGTATTTCTACCGCAGAGGACGCCGAGGTACGCCGGGGGGGGCATAGCCGGGGCGGACCGTCTTTCTACCGCAGAGGACGCGGAGGTACGCAGAGGGGGGCCGAGGGACCGCCATGGCCGCATCGACCAAGGCCTCGTTCCCCTCATAGACTCTCCTCCTCTGCGTCCCTCTGAGTCCTCTGTGGTGATGCCCTCTTCGCTTCCCTCCCAGACTTCCATCCTCAGCGTCCCTCTGAGTCCTCTGCGGTGGATGCGATGATCGGGACTCACCTCCATGCCGACGGCGGGCCGGCGCGGTCACGGCTTTACTAGGGCTGGCAGGAGGCGCTCGGCGATGGCGGCGGCGGCCTTTTGCAGGGCCGCCTTGCCGGCGATCTGCTCGGTCAGATCCACGACCACGGCGGTCTGGCGGTCGCTGGCCAGGACCTTGTCCGTGGCGACCTCGACGGCTTTGACCTCCAGCCGCGCCTTGACGCTGACCAGGGCGCCGCGGCGCAGGCCGAACTCGCTGAAGCCCTCGCCGTCGACGACGATGTCGGGTTTGCGGTCTTTGCCGGCGTTAGCGTCGAGGACCTCGAAGCCGGTGGCGCCGCAGATCATGGCCAGCTCGGTCTGGGCGGCCGGGTCGATGGTTGCCTGGCCGACATGGCGCTCGACGATGCGGATGAGGAGGACCGGGCGTTTCGCGTCGCCGAGCTTGGCCTTGAGGGCCGCGATGCGGTCCTCGGGCTTCTCGGGTGGCGGGACCAGCTCAGCGCCCCGGGTCTGGATGGTCTCGGCGACCTTGGCGGCGAGCTGCTCGGCGAGGACGTCGAGGGCGGCGCTGGCATCGCCCTTGACGGACTGGCCCAGCACCCGGCTCGTCTCCGTCCCGATGATCTTGGCGACCAGGTAGATGCTCTGGTCCACCTGCATCACGTTGCCGGTGATCAGGATGCGCGCGCCGCAGAGCTCGCCGAGTTTCGTCGTCTGGCCGGACGCCACCATCCCGGAGAGGTTCAGCTCCGCTTCCGCGGCCAGCTTGTCCATTTCCGCGCGGTCCACCAGGTAGAGCGAGGGGTCGGCTGCCAGTGTGGCAAACAGGACATCGGCCACTTTGGCGCCCATGTCCTTCAGCTCGGGGCCGCGTTCCTGGAAGGGCAGGATAGCGGTCGGGTAGACCGCCGGCGCGGGTGTCTCCGCGGCGGAGATCGACACGGCGCCGAGGCCGAGGCCTGCCAGGACCATCAGGGGGCGGAGGATCCAACGAGTCTTCATACCGCATCACTCCTTGTTCTCGACCAACCAGTCCAGGATTCGTGCCAGGAGGAAGCGCGGTGTCGGACCGGCTTCCCAGCGCTCGATGATGGCGAACCCGCAGAGCACCAGCCGTCCCTGGCCGGGGAAGTCCATTGCGACCCATGGCCAGCCGTCCTGATCGGCGCCGAACTCGCCGAGGACTCGGCCGCGGTCGGCCTTGAGGCGAAGGCGCGCGCTGACCGGGCTGCCGGCCGGCGGCCACGCCGTGGCGTCGAGGCGCTTGTCCAGGTCGGTGATGATGTCGTTGCCGCGGAAGCTCACGCGCGACGGCGCCGGCAGGTCCGTCTCCGCCCCCAGGCCGGGGAGCGTTGCCGCGCCCCCGGCGGGGCTCAGCCAGAGGACGCGGTGCCCCTGGGCCGCGAGGCCGACCAGAAGTGGCCACAGCCCCCGGTGGCTCGTCAGCGAGACCCCGGGGGCGACGATGAGCGTGCCGGGGGCCTGCCGGTCGATGGCGTTGGGGTCGCGGACCGCCTCGTAGGGCACCCCTGCCGCCCTCAGGACCTCCCGCGTGGTGCCTTCCGGGTCAAAGACGCGAAGGCGCTGGGTGCGCAGGGCGTCCAGGCGGTCGGCGAAGGGGTCGGCGGGGAAGAGCCAGAGCGTCCGGGAGAGGGCCGCTGCCGGGGTCTCCCGGCCGGCCGGGGAGAGCAGGGCGAGGGTGAGGGTCACCGGCATGACGACGCCCTCCTTGACGGGCGGCAGGGCGACGCGCAGGTCGCAGCCGGCCTGGCCCGCGGCGAGGGCGGCCAGCGTCTGTTCGCCCCGGGCGATGGCGCGCTGCTCGACCATGAGTGCCCAGGCGAGCCGCGAGCCGTCCGCCGCCTGGTCGGCCGGCAGGGCGACGTGGAGAGTCGCCTCGGCACCGCCGAAGAAGCCGGTCCAGTCTTCGCGCAGGGTCAGCGCGGCGGTCTCGGCGGCCGAGACGGCGGCCAGGCATGCCATCAGGAGCAGCGTGTGGACGGCTCGCCATGCCAGGGCGTCGTGACGTCGCCGGCGCGGGGTTCCGCGTGGGGCGTCGCCGCCGGGATCCAGGGCATCTTGCGATTGCGCCATGGTCGTTCTCCGCTCTCGGTATCGTGCGTTCGTCCGTCAGCCTGCCGTCGCCGCTGTGGCGCTCTGCCGATCGGCCCCGCGCCGCCCGCTCAGGGCCAGCCGCCTGGGCGGGCGGTTCTCAGGGTGCGCCGTCGCCGGCGCCCGCGGCGGGACCCGCCGGCGGCTTCGCCCGCTTCTCGAGTTCAGCCCGGTGCGCCTCCCACCACGACTGCCACTCGGTGCGCTTCATGCCGAAGTCCTCCCCGGAGATCTGGCGGAGGGCCTGCAGTGCCGCGTACGCGCGTTTGTCAGGGATTCCCGGGCGGCCCCCGGGCATCGGTTCCGGCAACAGCGCTATGAGGAAAGGCACCGAACGCGGCGCGCCGATGCGGCCGAGCGCGGCGCAGACGAGGTCCGTCAAGGCGCCGTCGTAGCGCGTGGACAGCTCCTCGAGGAAGGGTACCAGCGTCGGGTCCGGGGCGTATCGCGTGATGTCGTACAAGAGCATCTCGGCCTGCGCCAGGTCCTGCGGGAGCGAGTCACGTCGGGTGGCGTCGCTGGCCTTGGCCAGCCACCCTGCGGTGTCGATGGTGCTCAAGTACAGCCGGCGGGCCTTGGGGTCGCCCAGCGCCGAGAGGGTCTCCACGATCTCGCGCTGCTTCTCGAAGGCGAGGTCGTCGCGCAGGAGCGGCCGCAGTATCGGCAGCACCGACGCGTCGCCAGCCTGAGCCAGCAACAGAGCCGCCCGAGTCCGCAGCGGCGAGGCTGGATCGTCGAGGATGTCCTGGATCAGCGGCTTGATGCCCAGGCCGCCGAGACCTACAAGCTCATACAGGACGCTTCTTGCCGTGCTCTCCTCCGCCTCGTGGACGATTTTCGCCAGGCGGCCGAGGGCCGCGGGCGGGATCCGCTCCCCGTTGTGCCCGGCAATGCTGAGCACGCTTCCTGCCTCCCGGCGGACACGGTAGGACGGATCGGTGAGGGCATCGATGACCGCGTTCAGGCCCTCGTCCCCGCCGAGATCGAGGATCGGATAGAGCGTCCGCCTTCGGGTGTTCTCGTCGATGGTGGGGTCGCGCAGGATCTTGAGCAGGGCAGGGAGGGCCTTCTGCCGGTCGCCTCTGCGTGCGGCGAGGAGGATATCATCGAGGCTCTCCCCGGTGTCCTGGCTGGCGATCCCGGGCTCCAGGTCCTCGGTGTTGAGCTTGGCCTTGAGGCTCGGATCGTCGATCCGGACTTCCCCCGAGACCATGTTGTAGGAGTAGACGCCTGACCTGTTGAGATCGGTGACCACGGCATTGTAGGGATCGCTGCCGGGCAGGCTCCAGTAGTTGCGCATCTCGAACCGGGGGGGGTTATGCATCGAGACCCTCACCCAGTCCGTCCAGAGCACCTTGTTTCCCGGTGCCAGCACGGGGGCCACGCGGATATCCGGCAGGTTCTCGACCCAGCCGTCCGCCAGCTTCTCCGGGGCGGGGACGCGTTGGATCAGGCGGCCATCCGCGGCCGCGAGGATGACGAGTTCCCCGAAGCTGTTGACGACGCAGACACAGGTATCGTGCTGCGGGCGCACCACCGGCGGCGACACCGTGGTCCACTCGGTGTGGGTCCAGAGCGGCTTGCCGGTGGCCAGGTCCAGCGCGTGCACCACCCCATCGAGGAAGTTGCAGGCGAAGGCGGCGCTGCTGGTGATCCAGAAGCCGTTCTGTGCATCCCTAAGGACCAACTTCCGGTCTGGCGAGGAGCGTCTGGGGAACGGCTTGCGGAAGTGCAGGTTGTACTGCCAGACGACCTCTTGGCTGGACGGTTTCACGCGTGCGACGAAGCCGGTCTCGGTGAGGATGAAGCGGTCAGGATCAGCGCCAGCGACGCGGCCGCCGCCCGCGGTGACGAACTGCCAGAACGCCTCATCAAACCCCGGGTCGGCTGGCGCGGGCCCTCTGCTGGCGCCGTCTCGCTGCGCCTCGAGCCGGCGTTTGAGAACAGTGCGGGCTATCTCAGCACTCTCGCCTTTGATGCCCAGGCCGAGGGCCCGCTTGGCCACGGCGGCTTCTTCTTGGCGGCGGCCGTGCCGGCCGAGGACCACGGCCGCGGCGCTGAGTTCGTTGAAGAGGGCGAGGTCCTCCGGCTGGCGGTTCTGGAGGTCCTGCAGCAGGGCCGCGACGGCCTCCTCGTCGCCGGTGGCAAGGGCGGCATCGAGTGCCACGTGGAGGAGCGCCAAGGGGAGGGGCCCGTCCCGGCGCCGTTCCATTGCCGCGCGCAGCGCCTGGGCCGGTCGCAGCCCCCCGAGCTGCGTCACCATGCTCTCCAGGAGCCGCTGCCGTGCTTCAGGCGACGCGACTGCCAGGAGGCGGACGACCGCCGCGTAGCCCGGTCCGAGGGCCGTGTCCTCGCGGTCGTAGGTCACCATCCTGCCGGGCTCGATCCACCTTGCGCGCGCGAGGGTGTCGACGGCCGCCGGGACATCGCCCAGCGTGGCAAAGAGGATGCCGGCCCGGCTGTCCTGGTGCGTTTCCTTGGCGCGGCGCAGCGCTGCCAGGGCCGCTTCCGGTTCGCCGACGTCCGCGAGGGCCGCGGCGAGCATGAGGCTCGTCCGGCCATCGAGGGCCTCGCCGGCGGCGCGCGCCGCCGCGCGCTGCCAGAGGGTGACGCGCTCACGGGGCCGGCCCAGCCGGCGCAGAAGCTCGTCCATGGTCATCCGCAGCCCGTGGATGCGGGACACGCCGATGGCGTCGGTCGGATTCTCTTCCTCGGCGAGATCGAGCGCCTGGCGGAAGCAGTTGAGGGCCTCCTCCGTCTGGTTGCTCTGGGCATACGCTTCGCCGAGCTGCGTCAGCGTGGTGAGGTCGCCTCCTCCGACATAGGCTGCCGTCTTGGCCGCGGCCAGCGTATTGAGGCCTCCCGTCGAGGCCCGCATCTCCAGGGCCCGCCGCGTGGCGCTGTCAGTCGTAGCCGGGGCCGTCTCGAGGCTGGCCCCCGCCGCGGCGTCCGCGAACTGCCCTGCCAGGGCCTGCAGGTCGTCGCGGCTGCCCGCGACCTCCAGCGTGGCCAGATGATGGCCGCTGGCGACGCTGACCAGGCGTCCCGCCAGGCCGATCCTGCCCTGCTTCAGGGTGTAGGTGCCGGTGACGACGGCATCGGCATGGACCAGCCGGCCCAGTGCCAGCGCCTTGCTGCTGCCGGACGCCGCCGTGAGGCCCTGCTCTGCCATGACGGCCGCCAGGTGCTCACGGTCGACGACCTCCCATCGGCCGCTCTCCGAGAGGGCCACTGCGAGGAGGCCCTCCAGGGTGCCGAGCGGCAGGGTGTCGTCGCACTCCGCGATGAGCGGTTCCAGCGCCATGACGGCCAGCGTCAGGCGCGTCGGCGCGTCGGCCGGCGCGGCGGCACGGGCCGCCCGCTGCTCCCAGTCCGGGAACTGGGCCTTCAGGCGGCTGACGACGGCTGCAGCCACCTCGGCCCAGGGCGTCTCGTGGGCTGCCCAGGAGCCCAGGACCTCGCGCTGCTGTCGTCCGACGTCGGTCAGTCCCACCTCGTTCCGCGGCGTGCGCACATCGCCGTGCATCCGGCAGTCCACGACCACGTCGGCGGCCTGGACGGCCTGTGCGGGTCCTGCCGTGCCGTCCCCGGCGTCGCCCTTGCCGAACGCCGTGAGATTACCCTCGTCCAGGAGCTGCCCGGCGTCGGAACGCTCCACCAGGCGAATCCAGGGCTCGCATCGCAGGCCGGCCTCCATGGCGGCACGGGCCGTCTCCGCATCCGTGCCTTTGAGCATGTCTGTGCTGACCGCGACCCGGACCGGTCCGCTGATCTCCGCCTTCACCAGCAGAGGCGCCCAGGTGCCATTCAGGCCGCTCCCGCAGCGCACCGGCAGGTTGATGGCGATATCGCGCCGATCGCCGACGGTGCAGGTGGCCCGCACGACGCCCTCCAGATCGAGGGCATAGAAGTACTCATCACCGGGACGGACCTGGCGGTCCGTGAATTCGGTCGCGGTGGCGGGCAGCCGGGCGATCTCGACAAAATGCACCGACAGCGAGACGGCGTTGCTGAAGGGTGCTCGGGCATCGGTGGTGGCCAGTCGCCGCACCACCAGTTCGGGCGGTGCGGCCCATTCGTCGGTCTCGATGACGAGCGGATCCCAGAGCAGCCGGATGGCGTCCGGCGCCGCGATGGCCCCAAAGCCCACCGGCGCGGGCGGCGAGTAAGCCGACGCGGTCAGGGTCTTCGTCGTGGCGCCGTCCCTGACGGTGAGCGTGTAGACGCAGCGCTCGCAAAGCCCGACGGGCTCTTCGTAACTGGACCGCCGTGTGTCCGTGATGGCCTTCGAGGTTCCTCGCTTGGCGTAGCGAACGGCCAGGGACTCCAGGGTGGCCGAAACGAAGACTCGAGGATAGACGGTAAACGCCGTACCACGCTGGTTGCCGGCGTAGGTGTGGTCCACCCGCCGCGGCGTCAGGGCCAGGGCGC
>JAGVUW010000840.1 GCA_019136035.1 Verrucomicrobiota bacterium
GGGCGGGTGCCCTCATCGCCGGGTGCCGGCGGCGCCGGCCGGGCGGCGGCCGGGCGGCTCGGTGCCGCGACCGAAGCGCGCGGCGCGAATAGGGCCGCCTGCACAGACGGGGTCAGCGGGACGGTCCGCCGGCCGCGCGCGACCTGGCGGCGGAGGATCCGCACCACTGCCTCGACGATGCTCTCGGCCATCTCTAGTCTTCCCAACGCTTGCCGACCGGCTGCGTTCCGGCATCCAGCGGGACAGCGGCCGCCTGCGATCTCGAGACCGCCCCTGTCCAGCCGGCCAGGGCTGTCTGAACGTCCGGCTCTGGCACCCCCTCAGGGTGGCCGGGTGGGCGCTGACGCGATCCTTGGACAGCCCTGCCGGCCGGCCCGGCCGGGTTGCGCCCGGATGCCGGGTGAATATACTAGCCGCCGGTCATGGGGCCAGCCGGCGCGCCTGCCGTCGCATCTTTCGGCGGCGTTGCGGCGCGGCTGCGGCGCGGGACGGGCCGGCGCCGGGCTGGAGGAGGACGATGGACGCGTCTCGGAGTGCAGCGGCGGGCAGTGCCCATGGCGACGCGGCGGCGCGCCTGGCCGGTCTCCTGGCCGGGGCGCGGCGCATCGCGGTGCTGACCGGCGCCGGCATGTCCACCGAGAGCGGCGTGCCGGACTTCCGCTCCGCAACCGGCCTTTATGCCACGCGCGTCTCCGAGGAGATCTTTGACATCAAGGCCTTCCGCCGTGCCCCGGAGGGCTTCTATGCCTTCGCCCGGACCTTCTTCGCCGAGGTGCGCTCGGCACAGCCCAACCCGGGGCACCTGGCCCTCGCCGAACTGCAGCGACTCCCCGGCAGGGAGGTCGCCGTCGCCACGCAGAACATCGACACCCTGCACCAGCAGGCCGGCACCGCGGGCGTGCTGCCGGTGCATGGTACGCTGGAGACATCGACCTGCCTGCGCTGCGGTCACCGCGTCAGCACCGAGAGCCTCTGGCCGGCGATTGCGGCGGGGGGTGTGCCGCGTCACGACTGTGGCGGGGTGTACAAGCCGGACATCGTCTTCTTCGGCGAGATGCTGCCGGAAGGGGTCCTCGAGCGTGCCCGCCGCGCCTTTGAGCGTGCGGATCTGGCGTTGGTGCTGGGCACGAGTCTGGCGGTGTACCCGGCGGCGATGCTGCCCGAGCTGCGCCGGCCGGGGGCACCTTTGGCGATCGTCAATCGCGGCGCGACCGGCCTGGACGACCGTTCGACGCTGGTCTGCCACGAGGCGATCGGCGCGCTCTTGCCGGCGGCGGTGGCCGCGGCGGGCGGCATTCTGAGGAGTAAGGCATGAGCAGGTGTGCGCTGGTTACCGGCGGAGCTCGCGGCATCGGTCTGGGCATCAGTCGTGCCCTGGCTCGCGAGGGCATCGACCTGGCCATCTTCGGCCGTCGCGGCGGCAGCGAGGTCGAGGCCGTGCTCGAGGAGCTGCGGGGCTTCGGGGTGCGGGTGATCTATGTCCAGGGCGATATCGCCAGCGGGGCGGACCGGTCGCGCGCCCTCTCCGAGGTGGCGGCGGCGCTCGGGCCGATCCACATCCTGGTCAACAACGCCGGCGTGGCGCCGAAGGTCCGCGCCGACATCCTCGAGGCCAGCGAGGAGAGCTTCGAGTGGGTGCTGCGGACGAATCTGCAGGGGCCGTACTTCCTGACGCAGGCGGTGGCGCGCGGGATGGTCCGCGCGCGCGCCGCCGCGCCGGATTTCGCGGCGTGCATCATCAACATCTCCTCGATCTCGGCCACGGTCGCCTCGACCTCGCGCGGCGAGTACTGCATCAGCAAGGCCGGCGTCAGCATGGCCACGCAGCTCTGGGCGGCGCGCCTCGGCGAGTTCGGCATCCCGGTGTACGAGGTCCGCCCGGGTGTGATCCGCAGCGACATGACCGCGGGGGTGCAGGAGAAGTACGACCGCCTGCTGGCGGGCGGGCTCTGCGTGCAGTCGCGCTGGGGCGAGCCCGACGACGTCGGGCGGGCCGTGGCGGCGCTGGCCCGCGGCGATTTCGCGTATTCCACCGGCCAGGTCATCCTGGTCGACGGCGGGCTGACCCTGGCCCGCCTCTGAGAACAGTGCCCCATTCGGCGCCACGGGCGGCGCGTCGGGGTCGTTGGCTAAGGAGAAGCATCGACATGCGTATCGAATCCTCGTGGGCGGGCCGTCTGGCGGCCCTGGCGGCCGGTACCGCGGGCGCCTGCTGCCTGGGCGCCGCGGCGGCGGCACCCGGCGGGAACCTGCTCCTGAATCCGACCTTCGAGTTCCACTCGTTCCAGCCGCATCGCACCGGCAAGCCCGAGAGCTACTCCTCCGGCCAGGTCGCCTTCTGGAACAGCGCTGCCTACGGCGACCTTCAGGTGATGCGCGAAGCCCACCTCCCGGCCGAGGTGCGCCCGGCGCTGTCCATTGGCAACGCCGTGCGGCTGCTGCCGGGGAAAAGCCTGACGCAGACCATCCTTCTCCCGGAGGTCCGCCTGGCGCACGGCGAGGCGGTGGTGCTGACGGTCCACGGGCACCAGTCGGCGGCCGGGGCGCTGCAGGCGCGGGTGCGGGCGCTGAAGCTGGACAGCGGCGAGGGGACCTGGTCGCCCTCGGAGCTGGGGATGGGGGACACGCGGCGCTTCGCCCGGCACGCCCGCGGCGAGTGGGTCACCGCCGCCGCCGTCGAGGCCGCCGCCGACGCGGTCGGCCCGATCGACCTGGCGACGGCGCCGCTGGTGCTGTCGGGGTCTTTCCAGGGCGACAGCGCCCAGGAGGCCCACGCCGCCGACGACCGCACGGTGGCCGTCGAGGTCGCCTTCACCAACACCAGCGCCGACGCCACGGTCTGGCTGTGGTGGCCGACGCTGTCGCGCGGCAGTGAGCCGCAGTGGCGGCAGGGCCCCGAGCGCGAGCCCTACCCGTGGTATCGCCATCTGCCGCGGACGATGCAGAAGCTCTGGAAGGGCGAGCCGATCCACATCCTGGCGATGGGCTCGAGCATCGATCGCGGCAGCGCCAATCCGCCGATGTACCTCTACGACGAGGACCCGGCCAGCCCGACCTACAAGCAGCCGCTCTCCGAACGCCTCTTCGAGCCCGACAAGGTGGGCCGGCCTGACCTGGCGGGCTACATCGGCTGGTGGCAGCACTACTTCTGCTACACCGGCCGGCTGCGCCTGGAGCTGCTGCGCAAGTTCGACCTGCCGGTGGACCGCATCTGCCTCAATATCATGGCCTGCGACGGCTCGTGCGTCGGTGAGGCGCACTCCGGCCTGGCGGACTACTGCACGCTGGCGCTGCCGCCGGGTCCGAATGAGAATGGCCACGCCGCGGGCAAGACCTGGCAGGAGCTCTACCCGGGGCTGTTCACGCGGCCCGGGGGCCCGCGGCCGGACCTGGTGATCTTCGGCAGCGGCGCCAATGAGAAGACGGACACCCCGAACGAGGTGGCGGTCTTCGAGGGCACCATCCGCTGGATCCAGCGGCACTACCCCGACACCGAGTTCGTCTTCTGCATGTTCCAGAATGCCGGTGCCTACACCCCCAATGCCGACGACCTGCGGGCGCTCGCCCTGCGCTACCAGATTCCCTTCCTCGACTACGGCAAACTCGGCGACGAGCTGACGCGGTGGTGCAACCGCTACGCCCTGGTGCCCAATGACGGCCACCCGCAGGCCGCCGCGCACCACATCTGGTTCAAGGTCCTGGAACGTGCCTTCGAGTGCTGGGACCCGATCGTGCCGGGCCAGACGCAGGTGCACCTCCCGGAGCGCGTCCATGCGAACACCTACGGCTGGGAGGGCGAGATGGTCACCCTCGAGCAGGGCGATCCGCGTCTGCGCGGCGCCATGGTCATCCTCGAGGACACCGCGGTGAACTGCTGGGGCAGCGTCACGACCGAGCCGCCGGTGCCATGGGTCGACGGCCAGAAGCAGGCCAGCCGCCGCTCGTCGCCGCGGCGCGATGTGCGTAACTCGCTGTTCCGCTTTGGCGATGCCCGCCTGGGCGACCGCCACATCCTCGAGATCGAGGGCCCCGAGGCGGTCCTGACGGCGGTTGACCTGAAGATCTGCCCGAACCGCCAGTGGCTCCCGGTCGATCGCGCCGCCTGGGCGCTGGGCGGGCTGGCGGTGCAGGACTTCGCCTCGGCCTGGGGCGCGCCCTATGGCACGCGCCAGGTCGTGGTGCCGGTCGATGGCGCCATCGACCTGGAGGCGGTTGGGACCGACCTGTCGATCGCCTATGTCGACCAGCCCGGCGGCGGCCGGCTCGTGGTCGAGGTCGACGGCGAGCCGCGTCTGGAGGTGGCCACCGACGCGGTCTTCACCGATCGCACCGGGACGGCCCACCCGACGATGGAGAACCGCCGCGGCATCCTCGGGCTGCCCTACGGGCTGCACCGCGTACGGGTGCGCGCCGCGGGCGCGCCGGTGGCGGTCCTGGGCGCCTTCGTCTACGACTCGCGCTCGAACCGCGCCCACGAGCGCGTCAGCCGCGGCCTGGCGGCGCCGGGCGAGACGGTCCGCTTCAGCGCCCCCTTCAAGGCGACGCCGCTGGTCCTGTGCAGCGGCGGTCTGGCGGTGCGCACGGCCGATGTCAGCCGTGATGCGGTGATCTTCAGCGGCACCGGTCCCGGGACCTACGAGGTGGTCGGTGAGTAGCCGGTCCCAGGGCAGCGGCGTCCCGCCGCCGGGTGTCGACCCGGCGGTGTGGCGGTCGCTGACGCCGTTCCGCCAGGCCGTGTACGCGGCGTTGTGCCGGGTGCCGCCGGGCCGGGTGGTCACCTACGGCGCCCTGGCCCGCGCCGTCGGCTGCGGCTCGGCGCGGGCGGTGGGCCAGGCCCTGCGGCATAACCCCCTGGCGCCGCAGGTGCCCTGCCACCGCGTCGTCGCCGCCGACGGCCGCCTGGGCGGCTTCAACGGCTGCACCGCCGGGCCGGAGCTGCGGCGCAAGCGCGCCCTCCTCGAGGCCGAGGGCGTCGCGTTCACGGCGGCCGGCCGTGTGGCGGCGGGGACGCCACTCAGTATATTGGAATCACAGGCGCCGCCGGGGTGACCCGCGGGCGCGGTCGAGGCCGGCACCACGGCCGATCGCGCTGACGCCTCGAGAAGGCCCTGATCGCAAGGATCCGCAACGATGATGCTCACGGTCACGTCCTACGCGCGCGCTGGCCTGCTCGGCAATCCCTCGGATGGCTACTTCGGCAAGACCCTCGCCTTCGCCTTCCGGGATTTCCAGGTCAAGGTCACCATCTACGAGAGCCCGGAGGTGAACTTCTTCCCCGGCGACGTCGACGAGAATGTCTTCAAGAGCCTGGACCACCTCGTCGACAGCGTCCAGCACTACGGCTACTACGGCGGCGTCCGTCTGGTCAAGGCGGTGACGAAGGTCTTCGTCGAGCACTGCCGGGCGCAGGGCATCGAGCTGCCGGCGCGGAACTTCACGGTGCGCTACCAGAGCAACATCCCGCGCCTGGTTGGCCTCGGGGGCTCCAGCGCCATCTGCACGGCCATGTTCAAGGCCCTGATGCTCTTCTACGGCGTCGGCGAACGCATCCCCAAAGAGGTGGTGCCGACGCTGTGCTGGCAGGCCGAAAAGGCCGAGCTGGGCATCCACTGCGGCATGCAGGACCGCGTTATCCAGGTCTACAACGGCGTCGTGTTCATGGACTTCGATCGCGAGTACTTCGAGGCCAATGGCTTCGGGCGCTATCAGTACGTCGACGCGCGGCTGCTGCCGCGGGTCTACCTCTCCTACGACCCGGACCGCGCCGAGTTCTCGGGGATCTACCACGGCAAGCTCGCCGACGCCGCCGTGCACGACCAGGAGCGCATCGGCGCCGCCATGCGTGAGTTCGCCGATATCGCCCAGCGCGGCTTCGACGCCCTCCTGGCTGGCCGGCAACAGGACCTCCCCGAGCTGATCAATGCCAATTTCGACCTGCGCAATCGCGTCTTCAAGGTATCGGACGCCAACGCCCGCATGGTCGCCGAGGCCCGCGCCGTGGGCGCCTCGTCGAAATTCGCCGGCAGCGGCGGCGCCATCGTCGGGACGTACGAGGACGACGCCATGTATGAGGCCCTGCAGGCCCGCCTGGCGGGCATCGGCTGCCGCACCATCCGGCCGCTGATCGCGCCCGCGGCGCCCTGACGCGGCCCGGGCCGTCCAGGCGGCGGCGTCATGGCACTGTAGAAAGCCCCGGAGCCGGCGGCCGGACCCGGGGCAGGGGGGTATTCCGGCGATCCGCGGCAGGGGTGCGGGAGCCCGTGAGGTATCGGTCTAGACATGGTTCACCAAGCCAAGCGCATTCTCGCCCCCGGCACGCTGATCGCCGGCTACCGCATCGAGGCGGAGCTGGGCCAGGGCGCTATGGCGGTGGTGTATCGCGCCCGCCAGCTCAACCTCGACCGCCCGGTCGCCCTCAAGGTGCTCGCGGACGACCTGGCCGCCGACGCCGAGTTCGTCGGACGCTTCTTCAACGAGGCGCGTGCCGCGGCGGCACTGACGCATCCGCATATCATCCAGGCCTACGACGCCGGCGTCACCCCGGAGCAGGTCTACTACTTTGCCATGGAGTACGTCGAGGGCGAGACGCTCCTGCAGCGCATCCGCCGCCTGGGCTTCGTCCGGACCGGCCCGGGCCTGGATCTGGCCATCGATATCGCCGATGCCCTCAACTACGGCTGGCAGCGCCAGTGCCTCACCCACGGGGATATCAAGCCCGAGAACATCATGATCAACCGGTCCGAGGAGTGCAAACTCGCGGACTTCGGTCTGGCCAAGGTGGCCGAACACGACTACGAGGGCCAGGATATCATGCTGACGCCGCTCTACGCCGCCCCGGAGATGATCCGCGGCGAGCATGTCAAGGGCGACTGCCGGGCCGATATCTACTCCTTTGGCGCGACGCTGTACCACCTCTTCGGCGGCAGCCCGCCCTTCCCGGGAAAACGCGCTCAGGAGGTCATGCAGCGGCATCTCCACGAACCCCTCGAGCCATTGCGGCAGCGCCAGGCGGCGGTGCCGCAGCGCCTCGCCGACCTGGTGGCGACGCTGCTGGCGAAGGACCCCGCCGAGCGTCCGGCGGATTGGGAGGCCGTCCTGCGCTCTCTGCGCAGCCTGCGCCAGGCCCTGACCGAGCCGGCCTCGCCGGGCGGCGGCGTGGCCCTGAAGCTGAGCGACGTCAAGCGCGCCCGCGCCGCGTCGACCGTGGCGCCGCCGCGGCCGCCGCGGCGGCGCGGCCGCTGGCTGTTCCTCAGCCTGCTGTTTACGGTCCTCCTGGCGGCCGCGCTGCTGGGCGTGGCGTACCTCTCGGGGTGGCGCTTCGGGCCGGCGGCCGCGGCCGCACCGGCCGCGGCGCCGGCTCCCGGGAGCGAGGCGGAAGCACCGGCGGCGGAGTCGTGGGCGGACCTGTGCGCGGCGAT
>JAGVUW010000141.1 GCA_019136035.1 Verrucomicrobiota bacterium
AGGTGCTCTGCTTCGACTGATCCCGGGCCAGACTGACCGACAGCCCGAACATGCTGGAGAAGACCGCCAGGACAATCAGCACCACGATGAGCTCGACCATCACAAAACCGCGCCACCGGCGCGGCGGTCGCCGCGGCACGCCGGCCGGCCCATGGCGGCAGAATGCACTCCCTTGCCGCGGTTCCATCATGCCCTGCTGTCCTCCCGCACCGGCTCTCTGCACCACCGCCTGCGACGCGCGCCCTCCGCGACGCGCCCCTGCGCGCGGGTCCACGCCGACACCCGGGCGGCCAGCACTTGGCGCCGCTTATAGCCTAGGGCCGATCGACGATCCCGTCAGCGCTGACCTGGCCACCCTCGTAGGGGACATCGCGTCGTTGTGCGGTCGATGCCGTTGCGGCTCGTGGACGCCTTCGCGTCTGTGGACACTCGCGCTCCACACCGGTGGCGGGTGATGGTTCGCCTGGCCATATCCGGCGTACTACGCCGGTGACTCCGCTAAAGGGGTGCCAGAACCGGACTCTCGAACAGCCCTGATTATAACCCCCGACCACCGAAAGTCGCCCCGCCCGCGCGCGGCAACTACGCCCCGGGCGCCGTCCGTCGACCTCGCGGGCGCCGGCGGCGCCCGGGTGAGCGCCACTCGGCTCGTGGCGCCCACTGCCGCCGCAGCGCGGCCGCCGTCGCGCCGGATGTGGCACCGCGGAAGATCGCGCCGGGACATCCCCTCTCCATCGCCACCTCTGCGGTCTCTGCGTCCTCTGCGGTGGAATCCTCTCTGCGGGAGCCGAACGTCAGCGCGATGCCGTCTGCAAGACACCTCGCCGGCGCACAGACGGCTGCTCGAAGGTCCGGTTCTTGCTCCCCTCGAGGGTGACCGAGAGCACGCCGACGCAATCCGCGAACAGCCCGGCGGCGCAGACAACGGCTCTTGCGCTGTCGCGGGCGGCCGCGATATTGCGGGGTGCCTTGAAGCTTTCTGGAGGCCTCCATGCGGGTCCTGCTGATCACGCCGCCGCTTCTGCAGTGCAATGCTCCGTACCCGGCCACGCCGCTGTTGGCGGCCTGGCTGCGTCAGGCGGGCTATAATGCCGTGCAGGCCGACGCCTCGCTGGGGCTGCTCCTGCGGCTGTTCAGCGCCGATGGCCTGCGGCGGGTGCGCGACTGCCTGGCGCGGCAGGCGCCGTCGCCGGCCCTGGCGTACTTCCGCGAGCAGGCCGAGTCGTACATCACCTGGGTCGAGCCGGTGGTACGCTATCTCCAGGGCCGCGATCCCAGTCTCGCCCACCGCCTGGCGCGGCCCGGGGTGCTGCCGGAGGGCCCCCGCTTCGAGGCCCTGCGAGGGCAGGAACTCGGCGCCGATGGGACGCTCGCGTGGGCCTTCGGGTCGCTCGGCACCGCCGACGAGGCGCACTACCGCGCCAGCCTGTTCATCGACGACGTCGCCACCGCCATCCGCCTCGGCGTCGACCCCGGCTTCGGCCTGGCGCGCTACGAGGAGTCGCTCTGCCAGTCGCTGCAGCGCATCGATCCGCTCCTGGAGCGCCTCGAGGGCGCGCCGACGCTGGTCGATGAGGCCATCGACGCGGTGGCGGCCGAGATCCTCGTCTCGCCGAAGCTGCGCGTGGCGGCCCTGACGGTGCCCTTCCCGGGAACGCTCTACGGGGCACTGCGCCTGGCGCGTGCGCTGCGGCGGCTGGCGCCGGGGTTGAAGGTCATTCTCGGCGGCGGCTATGTCTCGACCGAACTGCGCGCCCTGGCCGAGCCCCGGCTCTTCCGCTATGTCGACTACGTCTGCCTCGACCGCGGCTTCATGCCGATGCTCGGCGTCCTTCGGCATATGCTGACCCACGATGACGGCGACCTGGTGCGGACCTTCACGGCCTCCGGCGACCGCGTCGTCTTCCACGACAACCCGGTCGAGGAGCCGTGTCACGCCGATCTGCCGGCGCCGTGCACCCAGGGCCTGCACCTCGACCGCTACATCGGCCTGGCCGAGATGCTCAATCCGATGCACGTGCTCTGGAGCCGCCAGCGCTGGAACAAGCTGATGGCCGCGCACGGCTGCTACTGGCACCGCTGCGCCTTCTGCGATACCACCCTGGACTACATCCGGCACTACGACCCGGCGCCGCCGGCACGGATTGCCGACTGGATGGCGGCGGTGCAGGCCGAGACCGGCTCGGCGGGCTTCCACATCGTCGACGAGGCCCTGTCGCCGGCCCTGGCCCGCGGCCTCTCGGAGGAGCTCCTGCGGCGCGGCATGGTGGTGAGCTGGTGGGGCAACGTGCGCTTCGAGGCGGCCTTTGACGACGACCTCGCCAGGCTCATGGCGCGGGCCGGCTGCATTGCCGTCACCGGCGGCCTGGAGGCCCTCGACGACCGCCTGCTCGGGGTGTTGAACAAGGGCATCACCGTGGCCCAGGCGGCGCGCGCCTGCGCGGCGCTGTCGCGGGCCGGGCTGATGGTCCACGCCTACCTCATCTACGGCGTGCCGTCGCAGACCACCCAGGAGACGGTCGACGCCCTGGAGCGCCTGCGCCAGATGGTGGCCCTCGGGCTGATCCATTCCGCCTACTGGCACCGCTTCGCCGCCACCGCCCACAGCCCAGTCGGGGCAGACCCGGCGCGCTTCGGGGTGACCCTGCGGCCCCACGAGACGGCGTTCGCCGAGAACGAGATCCCCATGCTCGACCCGGCTGACGAGGATCGCGAGGCCCTCGGGCGCGGCCTGCACCGCGCTACCTATAACTACATGCACGGCCGCGAGCTCAGCCGGGATGTCCGGGAGTGGTTCGACCTGGCGGTGCCGCGGCCGCGGGTGGCGCGGGACGCCATCGAGCGCTGCCTGCGTGGCGAGGACGACCACCCGGCCAGCCCAGCGCCATCACGGCGCAGCCCCCCGGGCCGCCTGCAGCCGCGTCCGCCGCGGCCGCGGCGGGGGTAAGCCGGCCGGCGCCCGCCGGCTGGCTTACAGCACGACCGGGTTGGTCCAGGCGCGGCGGCCCTGGGCATCGGCGATCTGCACGCGCAGATAGCCGGCGGCCTTGGCGTACTCCCAACGCGCGCTGGTCAGCTCGGCGCCGGCCTCGGCATAGAAGCTCCGGCCGCTGGCGCCGCGGCACATGAACTGGATCTCGCGCACCGGCGAGCAGCGGACCTCGGCGACGCCGTCGCTGATCTGGACGTCGAGGAATTCCGGGCCGCAACTGGCGTAGTAGCTCCCGGCGCGCAGGGCCGCCATGACGTCGTCGACGCCGGCGGAGGCGGCTCGGATCATGGTCCAGCCCATGAAGATATCCCGGCCGCGGTGGACGTCGTCGACCGCGACCGCGGGGAGGGTCCGCCCGGTGGCCAGGAGGTAGTCCCAGAACACCGAGCTGTCGGCCTTGCCGATCTTGCTGCAGGTGGCGTTGTAGACCTCGAGGGCGATGGCGTTCTCCAAGGCCAGGATCTGCGCGACGGTGTGCCCGCACCAGTACGGGTGGGCCACGATGACCTCGCCGCCGGCGGCACGCACCGCCGCGATGATCTCCTGGGCGGGGCGGGTCTCGTCGTAGGGGAAGTCGGCCGGGACATTCAGGCAGACGAGGTGGTAGATCGCGCCGTTGGGGCAGGCCGGGTGGGCTTCCAGGCCGCGGAGGAGGGTCAGGCCGGGCGTCGCCAGGCCCGACAGGTCCGCCGTCCGGCGGTGGTCGGTCAGGGCGAGGACCTGGTAGCCTGCCGCGGCGTACTGCGCTACGCGTGCGGCGGGGTCGGTGTCGCCATCGGAGAGGGTCGTGTGCGTGTGGAGGTTGGCCTTCAGCCAGACGCCGTCCTGCCGGAAGGGATTCGCGAATGCCATGCCGGGTCATCTCCTGTCGCTGCCGCCGCCTACGGGGCTTTGTCACCGCCCGAGTGGCGCCGGGTGGCCTGGCGTCATGGGGAGGTGCCGGGGAACCATACCGCCGCGACACCTGGCCCACAAACCGTCGCCGGTGCGCTCGGGGGCTGTCTGAGAGTCTGGTTCTGGCACGCTTTCAGGGTGCGTGGTTCGTGGGATCGCGTTTCCGGGGGTCGGGCTCTCGCGCGACCCCCGGCTACGATCTGGCCCCCCTTCAGGGTGACCAGGCGAGCGCTGACGCGATCGTCGATCAGCCCTGGCCGCGCCCCGGGGGCAGGTCAGGGAGGCCGTCGGGGGCAGGTGCGTTTGATTGCTGGATTTTTGCCGGGCCGTGTGGTATCCTCATGGTGTCGTCTGTCGGGAGCGGACTGCCGCTGTACCCCCCAATGTAAGGAGTCTTCAACGATGCGTACGGTGAGGCCTCTGAAGACGCGAGCGTTCACCCTGATTGAACTTCTGGTGGTGATCGCGATCATCGCCATCCTGGCGGCGATGCTCCTGCCGGCCCTCAGCAAGGCGCGCGAGAAGGCGCGGGCGGTCTCCTGCACGAACAACCTGAAGCAGATGGCGCTGGCCTGCCTGATGTACGGCGATGACAACCGCGAGGTCCTCCCGGGTGTCAAGCATGGCAACGTGTCGGCGACGGAGATCGCGGGGGGCGCGCCGTCGGGGTTCTGCTACCACTCCAGCTACGGCTACTGGGACAGTTGGCCGGCACGCATCTACCAGTATGTGAAGTCGCCGGAGTCGTACCTCTGCCCGAGTTCGACCTACAACTGCTATCTCATCGCCTACGGCATGCCGACCGGTGATGCCGCCAGCACGGCCGGGACCATCTTCGCGGCGCCGCGCAAGCAGTCCGTCATCACTCGTCCGAGTGCCTGCCTAATGATCTCGGAGAAGGGCGGCGGCGGCGGCGAGCTGTACATCCTCAGCACGCAGTACTACTGCATGCGCTGGGACCACAACGATGGCGCCAACATGGCCTTCGCCGACGGTCACGTCGCCTGGTCGCGTCTGGAGATGGGCCCGATCGGCCATGGCTGGACGGCCCCCAACACGGGCTACGGCCTCGGCCACCCGCAGTGGGCGCTGTTCGGCGATTGGAATAAGTGAGGCCCCCGCGCGCCATGGCGGCGCGCGGCAGCCTTCCTGGCTGGCAGTGAGGGCGTTCAGTCCGTTTCCAGAGAGGAAACGCCTGAAGGCGTCACTGCCGACCCGCTCGCAGAAGGGCGTGCTCTCGTCGTTGCTGTGCACCCCGTAGTCCTGTGTCTTCTCAGCAGGCACTGGAAAACGACGTCTCCCGGGTGTATGTAGGCGCAGTCCGTCGGGCGGCATCGTGTTGCCGCCGCTTGCCGATGATACAGGGAGACAGAGCGATGGGGTTCCTTTCCGCGATCACCGTCCGTAGGGCTGGCACTGCGTCGGCGCGGCGTCCTCGGCGCCGGTTCACCCTGATCGAGCTCCTGGTGGTGATCGCGATCATCGCCATCCTGGCGGCGATGCTCCTGCCGGCCCTGAGCAAGGCGCGCGAGAAGGCGCGGGCGGTCTCCTGCACGAACAACCTGAAGCAGCTCGCCCTGGGCTCACTCCTGTACGGCGATGACAACCGCGAATACCTCCCGGGTGTCAAACACGGCGCGCCCTCGTCGGCCGAGATCGCGGGGGGCGCTCCGTCGGGGTTCTGCTACTACACCGGCTACGGCTACTGGGACAGTTGGCCGGTGCGCATCTTCCAGTATGTGAAGTCGCCGGACTCGTACCTCTGCCCGAGTTCGACCTACAACTGCTACCTCATCGCCTACGGTATGCCTTACGGCGACGCCGCCAGCACGGCCGGGACCATCTTCCCGACGCCGCGGAAGCACTCGACGATCAACCGTCCGAGCGCCTGCCTGATGATCTCGGAGAAGGGCGCCGGCGGCGGCGAGCTGTACATCCTCAGTACGCAGTACTACTGCATGCGCTGGGACCACAACGGCGGCGCCAACATCGCCTTCGCCGACGGTCACGTCGCCTGGTCGCGTCTGGAGCTGGGCCCGATCGGCCATGGCTGGAGTGGCCCGAGCACGGCTCACGGCCTCGGCCACCCGCCGTGGGCGCTGTTCGGCGAGTGGAACCAGTAAGGCCTCAGGCGGGGAATCCCGACGTGGCGTCTGCTGGAGGGCGACCGGCCTTGATCCGATGCCCCTTCAGGTGACCGGCAGAGCGCTGACGCGGTCTCCGAGCGGCCCCGAGGCTTCTCGGCAGGCACTGGAAGACGACGTTTCCAGGATGTAGGTGGGCACAGTCAGTCGGGCGGCATGGTATGGCCGCCGGTTGCAGCAAGGCACAGGGAGACAGAGCGATGGGGTTCCTTTCCGCGATCAGCGTTCGTAGGGCTGGTACTGCGTCAGCGCGGCGGCCGCGACGCCGCTTCACCCTGATCGAGCTCCTGGTGGTGATCGCGATCATCGCCATCCTGGCAGCGATGCTCCTGCCGGCCCTGAGCAAGGCGCGCGAGAAGGCGCGGGCGGTCTCCTGCACGAACAACCTGAAGCAGCTCGCTCTCGGGTGCATCATGTACGCCGACGGCAACGCGGAGTGGCTCCCGGGGCAGGACATGCGGCCGACCTACGCCGCGCCGGCGAGCGCGGCGCCGGTGCCCTCGGAGCCGTCGTTCATGCAGTACTCCTCGGACAAGTGGTACCCGTCCTGGCCCGGAGCCATCTACACCTACGTCAACAACACCGAGATCTTCCGCTGCCCGAGCTCGACCTATTCGTGCTACGGCTCCGCCTACGGCATGCCGGCGGGTGATGCGGGCAGTCCCGCCGGGACGATGTTCAGCAAGCCGATCAAGCAGTCGGTCATACGGCGCCCGAGCGTCTGCCTGATGATCTCGGAGAAGGGCGCCGGCGGCGGCAATATCTACATCCTCAGCGGGCAGTACTACTGCATGCGCTGGGACCACAACGACGGCGGCAACATCGCCTTCGCCGACGGCCACGTCGCCTGGACGCGTTTTGAGCTCGGCCCGATCGGCCATGGCTGGGCCGCACCGAACACCGGCTACGGCCTCGGGCATCCCCCGTGGGCGCTGTTCGGCGAGTGGAACCAGTAAGAGCCGCGCCCGGCGACAGGCCCGGCGACGGCGCCTGCCGCTGGCTCCTGTCTGACGACTCCAACGCCGTCCGGTCCCGTGACCGGGCGGCGTTTTCATTTCGTCGGGGCGGCGGGGGGGGCGTCGAGGACGCGCAGGCTCTTCCATCGCCCGCCCCGGAAGCGCGCCAGGAAGATGCCGCCGGTCACGGTGATCATGCCGACGAAGACGATCCAGGCGACCTCGGGGCTGGCCTTGACGGCGCGGATGAGGACCCAGCAGGCGATGGTCAGCACCCAGTTGCAGGTCACCGAGGTGACCATGGCCCAGCGCGTGTCGCCGGCGCCGCGGAGGGCGCCTCCGAAGACCAGCAGGATGGCATCGGAGAGCAGGTAGATGCTGGCCAGGCGGATCATGAAGACGGCCTGCGGCATGATGGCGTCGAC
>JAGVUW010000676.1 GCA_019136035.1 Verrucomicrobiota bacterium
GCGGCCGGCGGTGCCAGTGCGGCGCCGTCGACGGCGCCGGCACCGACCCCCGCTGTGGCGCCCGGCGCGGCCGCCGCCCCCGCCGCGAGTGGCATACCGGCCTTCTCGCCGACGTTCTTCACCCCGGCGCAGCGGCCCCTGCCGGCCAAGCTCGAGACGGCCGCGGCGGCCTGCCGCAGCGGTGTCCTCGTCGACTGGTCGAGCCGGCGGCTCTTCTGGGCCAAAGCCGAGACCCGGGCGGTGCCTATCGCATCGCTGACGAAGATGATGACCGTTCTGGTTGTCATGCAGGAACTCCGCAGCCGTCCGGACCTGACGCTGAGCACGCCGATCGCGGTGACGCGCGAGGCCGCCCTGGTCGGCGGTCGTCAGGTCTGGCTGGACCCGCGCGAGACCTTCCCGCTCAAGGACATCCTGCGCTGCACCCTGATCCACAGCGCCAACGACGCCGCCTTCCTGCTGGCACAGCACCTGGCCGGCTCGGAGCTGGCCTTCCTGCGGCGCATGCAGGATGCCTCGACCGCGATGGGCCTGCGGAGCTTCACCTTCCATAACTCGCACGGCCTGCCCGAAGGCCCGACCAACGCCGAGAACAGCGGGAGTGCCATCGAGATGGCCTACCTGGCCGGCTGCCTGATGGCCTACCCCGAGGTGATCGAGCTGAGCTCCACCCGGGTGAGCTACCTCGAGCCGCGCATCGACGGCAAGAAGACACAACTGGTCACCACCAACCGGCTGATCGGGCGGGTGCCAGGGGTCAATGGCATGAAGACCTCCGGGCGGCAGGTCATCGCCGTCGCCACCGGCTGCGCCAGCAGCGCCGAGCGCGATGCCCTGGTCGGCGCCCTGATCGAGTGGGCCTACACCCTGCCGTGAGACGGCCCGTCCCAGCCGCCGGCCGACCTGCGCCCCAGTCGCGGGCACCCGCAGGCCTGACAGGTCTGACAGGTCTGACAGGTCTGACAGGTCTGACAGGTCTGACAGGTCTGACAGGCGCCCCGCCGCGGGCCGCGGCGGCGCCGACGCATCCCGGCGGCGGTTGACCTTGGCGGTTTGACCGTCGATAGTAACTCCCTGTCAGGTGTTGAAGGGGCGTTCTGGCGTGCCGTCTCGGCGCGCCGTCAAGCACTGCGTGGAGAACGACGATGAGCCTCTGCCGACTGACTTCACGAGTTGCTGCGGCCCTCTGCCTGGCCGCCGTCTGCCGGTGCCTTGGGGCGCCGGCCGATCCCCTGAGCGACAAGGCCCTGCGGGCCGCGGTGGTTCCCGATGCCGACGTGCTGATGACGGTGCAGGGCACGGCCTGGCGTGAAACGCCGATCTACGGCGTGATGGACCGCCTCTGGGCCGAGGCGAAGGCCGCCCCCCAGGAGGGCGAGGCGGTGGTGCCGGTGCAGAAGGAGCTCTCGCGGTCGGTGGTCAATCCCCTCGAGGCTCTGGGCGTCGGCTCCGAGGACATGGTGGCGATGGTCTGGTCGGCGCGAACGCTGGGGCAGTGGGGCCAGTTGGCCCGCTCCGATGCACAGCAGGCCCTCGATCAGTTCGGCCTGGTCCTGGCGGCGCGGCTGGCGCAGCCGCTGACCATGGTCAAGATTCGCCTGGCGCTCGGCAATATGGCCGGGGCTCAGGGGCAGGAACTGATGTTCGAGAAGGGCTCCTATCAGGGCGCCGAGGTCCTCTCGGTGGTCCGTCCTGAGCAGCCCGGCGAGAACCGCCGTCTGCCGCAGTCCTTCCTGGTGGCTCTCGTCGATGACGGCCTGGCGGTCTATGTCGGTGGCGAGGCCGGTGTCAAGGCGGCGCTGGACCGCCTGGCGGCGACGCAGCCGGCGCCCTTGAGCGCCACCATGACGACCGCCCGCGAGGCCGCGGACCCGTCGGCGCAGACGCAGGCCTTCCTGGTGCTGAATGATCAGGTTCGGACGTTTGCGGCGACGCGGGCCACCCAGATACCGGAGCAGCAGGTGCTGCAGCGGACCGCCCTGCAGGGCCTGGCCGGTCTGCAGTATGTCGCTCTGGGCGTCAGTGGCAGCGACAAGCTGGCCATGCGTCTGGGCCAGGTCTTCGCGTCAGCCGAGCAGGCTGCCGCCATGGCGTCGGTCGTCGACCAGTTCGTCCTGGCCATGCTCAAGGGCTACCTCTTCCAGGCGGTGGGTCAGCCGATACCCCTGATCCAGAGTCTGACCAGCCGGCAGAGCGAGAGCAGCATGGAGGTCGTCGCCGAGGTTACGGAGGAGGACCTCCGTGCCCTCTACGCGGCGCACGCCGCCGGCAAGCTGGCCTGGCCGCCGTTGGGCGGCCGTCCGGGTCTGCCGCCGCGGGGACGCTGACCGGCGTTGTGCCGCGCCTGTGGCGGCTCGTGGACGCGTTCGCGTCTGTGGCCACTCGCCCTCCAGAAAGGCGGCCCGGAGCGGACGGCCCCCGGTGACACCAACGGGAGATCGACGGCGGAGCCGTAAGTCTCCCGTAAAGCGGAGCATCCGTCACTGGCAGGTAACGGCCAGTGGAGGAAGATCCGTCAGGCCTGCGGGTCGCGGAAGAGCACCTCGCGGGTGCCGTCGGGGCTGTAGACGACGGTCTCGATGGGGTGCCAGGTCCGGCCGCTGGCGACATAGAGCGCGCCCGCCGCGTCGGTGCCGAAGCGTCCCGTCGCGACGTCGATGACGACCGGCGGCAGGACGACCCAGTCGCCGTGGACCTTCAGATTCTCCTGATTGGCCTTGGCGATGCGTTCAAGGTCATCGCCGAAGCCGCCCTTCGGGCGTCGTTCCGGTCGGGCTCCGGCCTGCTGCTGGAGTGTCTCGAGGCTGACGCCGTGCAGGTCGACGGGCACCGGCGCGGAGATGCCGAGGATGGGGCCGTTGTCCATGTCGTCGCCGCCGGCGTAGGGCAGGGCCTGGATGACGCTGGAACGGAGGCTCTCGAGGCCGGCGAGGATGGCGCGCTCGATCGGGACGGTGTGGAGGCCGACGAGGAAGCGCCGGCCGTCCTCCTGGCGTTCGGTGAGATCGCCGGGGTGGACGTTGAGGCAGAGGAGGTCGTTGGTGAGGTTGGTCAGGGGCACGAAGCCGGCGAAGACCGCGAAGTCCGGTGCGTGGGGTGCCAGGCGCTGGCGCAGGCCGTCGGTCCAGCGTTCGCGCAGGTCGCGGCCGCGGGGGGTCGCGATGGAGACGCGGGTCTCGCCGTGATCGGCATAGAAGCGTCGGATGTCGTGTTCGACCACCGGGATGCCGTAGTGCTGGCCGAGTTCACGGGCGCGGCTGGTCTCCGGGGCGTCGGTGACCAGGGCGGCGACATCGCAGAGGGCCGGCTGGCAGGCGCGCAGGCGTTCGATGACGCGTTCGGCGTTGCTGCCGCTGCCGCTCATGAGGATGGCCACGCGGGCGCACCGTGCCGCGGGTGGCTGGAACAGGGGCTTGATGCCGTCTTTCACGCTGGTCCTTCTCTGCGGCGCCCCGGGGGGACCGGCGGCGCCTGCTTGTCTGCGATACTGCGCGGCTCGTGCGGCTGCCGCCGCCCCGGCTCGCGGCCGCCCTCGCGTCGGGCCGCGTGAGCGACACGGCCGCCCCGGGCCCCGCCGGGCGGTCCGCCGCTGCGCCGGCGTGTTGAAACTTCGCACAACAGTTCCATAGTATAGCGGCTATGGCGGACGATGTCATACGCTCGGGCGTGCGCTGCACGCCGGTGGTATGGTGAAGGGCCCGGCGGCGCGGGATGGCGGAGGCAGGAAAGGACCACGAGTATGAAGGGCTGGCGCAATCTGACGGTCTTGGCTCTGGTGGTGGCGTGCGTGTCGGCCGACGGCGCCGGGTTCCCGTGGTTTGGCAAGCGCCGTGTCGAGACGCTGGTCGTCACGGGCAACTACGCCAAGTCGCGTCTGCTGGCGGAGCTGTTTCAGTATGAGACCAAGCAGCCGATCGTGCTGATCAGCCCGGAAGACTATGGCCGCGAGCAGCTCTTCTTCATGCCGACCGTGCCCGAGGCGATGGTGTTCGATCCCTCGAAGTACGCCGAGTTTGTCGATTACCTGCGCCCGCAGCGCGTCGTCTTCCTTGGTGACACGACCTTCGTGCCGCAGACCTACATTGACCAGGTGCGCGGCCGCTATCCGACGGTGGTGCTGAACAGCCGCGACTGGCTCGACAACGCCAAGGCTGTCGGGACCCTGATCAAGGACAAGGGCCTGGCCAAGCGCTATGGCAGCTACTTCGAGAAGCTCGAGGCGGCGGCCGATGGTCTCGGCGCTCCGGCGGACCGCACCGCGGCGCCGGCTCTGCCCGAGCCGCTGGCCCTGCCGCAGCTCGTGCCGCCCGTGCAGCCCTGAGGGCAGGGCGGTCGTAGGATACCACCCCCCATGCGGACGATGTGCCTGTGCTGACGTCACTGTACCAGATTGCCAAGAACACCTTCCGCGAGACCCTTCGCGAGCCGATCTACCTGCTGCTGCTCCTGACGGCGCTGGCTCTGATCGGCATCTTCCCCGTGTTCACGATGTTCGTGTTTCGCGAGCAGGTCAAGCTGGTTGTCGACAGTGCCATGGCCACGACCATGGTCATCGGCTGGCTGGTGGCGGTGCTCAGTGCCAGCCACGCCATCAGCCGTGAGATTGAGAATGGCACGGCGCTGTTACTGCTGTCCAAGCCGGTCCAGCGTCCGGTATTCATCATCGCCAAGATTGTCGGCATCCTGGCGGCCCTGGCGGTGTTCTGGTTCCTCTGCGCCCTGGCGGCGCTGATCAGCATCCGCGTCGCCAAGGACCAGTTCCGCATCGACAACACCGCCATGGCCATCTATTTCGGTGTCCTGGCCCTGTCGATGCTCCTGGCCGGTATCCACAACTACGTCACCCGCTCGTCGTTCCCGATGGCGGCGGTGCTGGCCCTCCTGGTGCTGTTCCCTCTGATGGCGGTAGGCATCTACTACCTCCCGGTGGGCGGCGAGCACGTGGGGCTGTCGATGGAGACGGTGCCGGCGCTGGTGCTGATACTCTACTCGGTTTGGGCCATGGGCAGTCTGGCCACGGCTCTGTCGACGCGTTTCGGCCTGGTAAGCAACCTCCTCCTGTGCTGTGTCATCTTCCTCGGCGGGCTGATGTCCGACTATCTCTTCGGGCGGCATGCCCGCGAGGCCTGGTCCGACTCGGTGCCGCGCGGCAGTGGTGCGCTGTGGATGTCCAGCTACAGCTTTGTGCCGACCGAGATCCTCGACGTCGGCCGCTGGAGTGTCCCGGAACGTCTCGATACGGCCGACCGCTTCATCGTCTGGTCGGCCGCCGCGTCGCCGTCGCGTCTGCCGATGTTGGGGAGTCGTCCTGAGGAGGTCTGGCGTGACAGCGCCGAGTGGGTGCGCGACCCGGCCGACCTGCGCGAGGCGCCGCTGTACATGGGGCGCTACGACGCTGCGGCGCTGACCTGGGAGACCCTGCGCATCGCCGGCGAGGCGGGGGTGCCGGCTGCCGTCGCAGCCGAAGCCGGCTTCTCCTCGCACGTCTTCCGGCGCTCGGCGCATCGGCCGCGGGTACCTGCCGGCGGCACCTACCGCGAGCCCCGGCCGGCGCCCGGGAGCCGTGTAGCCTCGGTGCTGCATGCCTGTCTGCCGAACTGGCAGCTCTTCTGGATGGCCGACGCCCTCGCCGCCAAGCGGCCCATCCCGGCGGCCTACGTCGCCTTTGGCGGTCTCTACGCGGTGCTGGTGGTGGCCTTCTTCATGCTGTTGGCGGTGGCCCTGTTCTGGCAGCGCGAGGTCGGCAGCCAGGCGGTGACCTGACGGGGGCCTTGCCCAACACGCCGGCAGGGCAGGCCGACCCCCCCGCCGTTCGCGCCGGGGGGCCGGGTCAACCCGGGACGACGCCGCCGCCCGCCGGCGCGCCCCGCTCTGCACGCTCTCAGAGAGGACTCGAAGCATGGGTGCCGATACCTTCTACGTCACGACCCCGATCTACTACGTCAACGATAAGCCCCACATCGGCCACGCCTATACGACCATCCTGGCCGACGTCCTGGCGCGCTATCACCGCCTGCTTGGCGTCCCGACGCATTTCCTGACCGGCACCGACGAGCACGGCCAGAAGGTGCAGCGGGCGGCTCAGGAGAACGGCATCACGCCGCAGGAGCAGTGCGACCGGACGGTGGTGCGTTTCCAGGAGCTCTGGGAACGCCTGGAGATCACCCACGACGACTTCATTCGGACGACCGAGCCGCGTCACACCGCCATCGTGCAGCGCCTGCTGCGGGAACTCTACGAGCGCGGCGAGATCTACGCGGCGGAGTATGCCGGGTGGTACTGCGTGCCGTGCGAGCGGTTCTTCATGGAGAAGGACCTCGTCGACGGGCAGTGCCCGGAGTGCCACCGCGGGGTCGAGAAGCTGGTTGAGAAGAGCTACTTCTTCCGGATGAGCGCCTACCAGTCCTGGCTGGTCGAGTACATCGAGACGCACCCGCAGTTCATCCAGCCCGAGCATCGCCGTCAGGAGACCCTCGGCTTTCTCCGGCAGCCCCTGGGCGACCTGTGCATCAGCCGTCCGCGCAGCCGCCTGAGCTGGGGCATCGAGCTGCCTTTCGATGCCGACTACGTCACCTACGTCTGGTTCGATGCCCTGGTGAACTACATCAGCGCCATCGGCTATGGCGTCGACGAGGAGCGCTTCGCGCGCTGGTGGCCGGCGAGCTTCCACCTGATCGGCAAGGACATCCTGACGACGCACACGGTCTACTGGCCGACCATGCTCAAGGCGATGGGCGTACCCATGCCGGAGAGCATCTTTGCGCACGGGTGGTGGCTGGTCGGCCGCGACAAGATGAGCAAATCGCTGGGCAATGTGGTCAACCCGATGCAGATGATCGATGCCTATGGCGTCGATGCCTTCCGGTACTTCCTCATGGCGGAGATGAGTCTGGGCCAGGACGCCAGCTTCACCGAGGAGGCCTTTGTCACCCGCTACAACGCCGACCTGGCGAATGACCTGGGCAACCTGGCGAGCCGGGTGTTGAAGATGATCAGCCGCAACCTCGGCGGTGTCATGCCGGCGGCCTGTGAGCCGGGTGCCGACGAGGAGGAGCTGGTCAGCCTGACGCTCGCGGCGGTGCGGAGCATGCAGGACCGCCTCAAGGCCATGCAGCTCGACCGCGGGCTGGCCGACGTCCTGGCGGCGGTGCGGGCGGCCAACCGCTACTTCGACCGGGTCAAGCCGTGGAGTCTGGCGAAGGTCGGCGACACGGAGCGCCTGGGGCAGGTGCTTTACCACGCGGCGGAGTGCCTGCGCATCGTCGCGGGTCTGCTCCTGCCGGTGATGCCGGCGAAGATGACCGCATTGCGCGAGGCCCTCGGCCTGGGCGCGGTGGCGGGGGTGCCGTCGCTGGCGCGTCTGTCGCGCTGGGGCGTCCTGACGGGCGGCCTGGCGGTCAGCGACATCGCGGGCCTGTTCCCGCGCGTCGAGCGTCCCGCGCCGACGGCAGCGCCGGCAGCGCCGAGAGCGCCGAAAGCTGACGGGGCCTCACCGGCCGGCGTCGCGGTTATCGGCATCGACGAGGTCAGCCGCGTGCATCTGCGTACGGCCCGCATCCTGGCGGCCGAACGCCTCGAGGGCTCCGAGAAGCTCCTCAAGCTCAGCGTGGAGATCGGCGCGGAGACGCGCCAAATCGTCGCCGGGATCGCGGCGTTCTACGAGGCGGCGGCTCTGGTGGGTCGCACCGTGATCGTCGTGGCTAACCTCAAGCCGGCCACGCTCTTCGGCGTGACCTCCGAGGGCATGCTCCTGGCGGCCCGCCGCGGCAAGCGCCTGAACCTCCTCACCGTCGATGGCGACATCCCCAGCGGCGCCGCGGTCGGCTGACGCCGGCGCGGGCCGCTTTACGGGTAGGCGACGTCCGGGTTGATGGCGGCGTTGAGGACGGCAAACACGCCGGCGGCGTTGAAGATGCCGTGGGCCTTGTTGGCCTTGTACCAGGCCGATCCCGAGAAGCCGGCCACGTGGCCATCCCCGAAGAGGACGTTGCCGTACTCCTTGTGG
>JAGVUW010000471.1 GCA_019136035.1 Verrucomicrobiota bacterium
GTCACGCGAGCCGAGCGCGACCCGCTGGCGCCTCAGGTCGGGTCGTCAGTCGCGTTGCCGGCCGGGTCGTCCGTGCGCTGGCGCATCACCGCCACGCGAGTACGGTTGGCCTTGGTGAAGGCCCCGGCGAAGGCCTCCTTGGAGACGGTGCCGGACTCGATGGCGCGCCGCACGCACTCGCGATCCGGCGTTCCGACGAGGTCCAGGACCGGCTCCAGGAAGGGCTCCACCTCGGACAGGTGTTGCCGCACCTTGCCCGGATCCGGCCTCAGGATCTCGGTGTAGTGCTCGCCGAGGCGTTCGCGCAGGAGCGCCTCGTTGTAGCGCACCTCGACCTCATGGCGGACCCGGATGCGCAGAGCCTGCCCGGCCACCACCGGGTTCCAGAACGGCCCGGTGTAGTCGGCGAGGTGCTCGGCCAGGCGCTCCTGAAGGCCCGCCTTCTCATCGTTCAGGGCGCGCATCTGCTCCTGGATCTGCAGGTAGCGCTTCAGGATGCCCGCCACCTCCGGACTCACGCTGTGATCGTCCACGGCCGTGCCTCCCATGCTGGTCTCCACAACCCGCGGCGGTTCTCCCATGTGACCGCCATCGCTGACAGTACCCTCACGGCGGTGCGGTGACAAGCCGACGGCCAGGACGACCCAGGGCCGGTCGAAGCTCGCGTCTGCGCTCACCTGGCCACCCTGAAAGGGGTGCCAGATCGTTTCCGGGGGTCGCGCGAGAGCACGGCCCCCGGAAACGTGAACCCACAACCCACGCACCCTGAAGAGGTGCCAGAACCGGCCTTTGGAGCCGCCCTGCGTGATGACCGGCGCGCCGGCGGAGCCGGAAACGACGACGCCCTCCGAGGGGCGAATCCCCGGAGGGCGTCAGGCGGCCGCGCTGGACCTCAGTTGCAGTTCCAGTTGTTGAAGGGGTCGTACTGCCCGGTCCAGCCGTGGACCCGCGCCAGTGTGACCCAGGCCGAATGGCCGTCGTAGAAGCTGAAGTTGTTGCCGTTGTTGTGCTGGCCGATGAGGGTGGCCACGCCGGCAACGCCGTAGGTGGCATCACCGGGCAGTCTGTTGCGGTAGTACCCCGTGTACCACTGGTAGAAGCTGCCGCCGTCGACGAGGAGGGCGGTCTCGCTCGGGCGCTTCACCTGGCCGAACCTGTGCGGGAAGTACTGGGCGTTGCAGAGGTAGTTGATGGCATAGCCGACGGTGGAGTCACGATCGCCGCCATCGAAGGTCTCATCCGAACGGCTCGGGCACACGTAGACATCGAGGCTGTTGACGTAGGGATAGATGGTCTTCGTCCAGTACTTCATCCCCGGTGGCGAGGTCTTGTAGGCGCTGTTGATGTGGCTGATGCCCCACTCGTCGTGGTCGGCCATGTACAGGTGCAGCGCCAGACCAAATTGGCGCGTGTTGTTCAGACAGCTCACCGACCGCGCCTTCTCGCGCGCCTGGGACAGCGCCGGCAGCAGCATCGCCGCCAGGATGGCGATGATGGCGATGACCACCAGCAGCTCGATCAGCGTGAAACCCCTGCTCCGTCGCTTCTGCATGACCTCTGTGCCTCGTTTCCTGTTGCTCGCGGATCCACAGTTCCGGCAGCGTCGGCAGACGCGCCGGCGCCACGCCGAGTGGCCGAACCCACCAGCATCGCCCCGAAGGGTACTTTTTCAAGCTCGCAACAGGGGATTTTCGGCCTCGTCGCGACGTTGCCGTCGCGGCCGCACCGGCGGCCTTGAACCCGGCCGCCCGCGGCAATAGCTTGAGCCGGGACGCGACACCTCGACGGCGCGTCTCCCCGGGAAAGCCATCCGCAACCCCCCAGGTCGTCGGCCATGCGCATGTACCGCTGCCCCTCGCCCCGCCATGCAGTCATCCTGGCCGTGGTGCTGTCGGCCGCTCTTGCCGCCGCCGAGCCGCTCATCGAGGCATCCGTCGTAGCCTACGACCGCACGCCGCTGCCGCCGGCGGCGGTGGCGCATCCCTGCGGCCTCTACCGTGAGGCCGACCTGGCGCGGGCCCGCGAGAATCTCCGCCGTCACGAGTGGGCCCGCGCGGTCCTGTCGGAGTTCCGCGAGGCGGCCGCCTTCTGGATGGCGGTTCCCGACGCCGATCTGACCTTCTGGATACCCGACCTCACCCCGAACCGCACCCTGTTCTGCCCGCGCTGCAACGCCAACTGGGACTACGCCTGGAAGGGCCTCCCCGGGGACCGCATCGAGTGCACCCGCTGTGCCCTCGTCCTGCCCAGCGACGAGTACCCGGAGAACGGCCGCGAGGCCCTCGTCGACCCCCTCGGCAGGACCGTCGAGTACGCCTTCCACGAGGGCTCCAAGGGCCGGCGTTACCGCATCAGCGGCCGCCTGCGCTACCAGCGCATCCTCAAGCTCGCCTCGATCGGATCCCTGGGCAAGGTCAATGCCCTGACCGGTGAGCGCGCCTATGCGGAGAAGGCAGTCAAGGTCATGCGGCGCCTGGCCGAAGTCTACCCGGGGTACATCCCGCATGACTGGCTGCGCTTCTACCGCGACTACAGCAATCTGCAGTCCGGCAAGCTCTCGGGGTGGAAGCTCCACGACGCCGGCGTCTTCGCGCAGGTGGCCCTCTGCTACGACCTGATCTACACCAGCGGCTGCCTGACGGAGGCCGACAAGGTCCTCATCGAGAACGGCGCCTTCCGCGAGGCCGCCCGGCTCTTCACGGCGACCTCGCCGCGGGGCTGCTGCATCAACGACGGCCCCGCCGCGATGACCTGCGGCGCCTGGCTCGGCGTCATCCTCGGCGACCACGAGACCGTGCGCTGGGCCGTCAGCCCGCCGGATGGCTTCCTCGGCTTCGTCCACAAGTACTTCTTCCGCGATGGCCACTGGGAGGACGGCTCGCCATCCTACGAGAACATGGCCCTCGGGCCGCTCTACGGCTGCCCGGAGATCCTGCAGGGCTACGTCGACCCGCCGACCTACGCCGGCCCGGACCGCTTCGACGGCCTCGACCTGCGCCAGGACCCCATCCTGCGGCGCATCTACACCGCCCAACTCCACATCCTCATGCCGGACGGCACCGCCCCGGCCATCAACGACTCCGCCGTCGGCACGCGCTTCAGCAGCCAGCACGTCGAGACCAACCTGCACTGGTACCCCACCGAGGAGAACCGCCGCATCCTGGCGAACGTCACCGGCGGCGCCTTCACGGCCGGCGGCGAGTACGCCCTCTTCCGGCGCGACCCCGAGGCCAGCCTCGACGGCGTCGCGCCCCTGGATCCGGCGGCGTCGAGCCTGGTGCGGCCCGGCCTGGGGCTGGCCATCCTGCGGGCCGGCGCGGGCGCCGAGGCCGCCGCGCTCTACCTCGACTACGGGCCGTACTGCTCCGGACATGGCCACCCGGACAGGCTGAACATCATCTACTACGACGGCGGCGCTGAACGCGTCACCGACCAGGGCTACCTCGGCGCCCGACACGAATTCACGCCGTGGAACCACGCCACCCTCTGCCACAACCTCGTCCTCGTCGACAAGGCACCCCAGCGCCGCGCCGGCGGCCAGCTCCTGGCCTTCGCCCCTGGCGAGACGGTGCAGGCCATCGCCGCCGAGGCCGCCGGCGTCTACGCCCAGACCACGCGCTACGAACGGCGCCTGGCGCTGGTCGACCACGGCCCCGGCCGGCGCTACGTGGTCGACGCCTTCCGCGTCAGCGGCGGCGAGACGCACGACTTCGCCCTGCACGGCGCCGGCCAGGCCTTCCAGGCCGACGGGCCTGCCTGGGCGGCCTTCGAGGGCACCGTCGTCAGCCGTGAGGCCGGCGGAAAGTGGGTGCGCCAGGCCCGCCACGCCCCCTGGGACGAACCCCTGCGGTCGTTCTGGCGCGAGGGCGACCAGGGCCTCTGCCTGGACCTCCTCGGCGCGACGGGTACGACCCTCTTCGACCTCACGACGCCCGGCCTGCGCCACCGCCGCAATCCCTGGGAAAAGCGCGATCTGCGGGTGCTCCTGGCGCGGCGCGCCGGGCCGTCTAGCGCTTTCGTGTCCGTCCTGCAGGCCACCGGCGCGGCCGAACCGGGCTTCACGGTCAGCGCCGTGCCGGCGCGCAGCGATTCGGGCGAGGTCCATGCCGTGCGCATCGACGGCCATGGGATCAAGGACCTCATGGTCATCGGCGAGGCCGCCAGCGCGGCCGGCGAGACCGCCTGCGGCGACCTGCGTTTCCGCGGCGAGCAGGCCTTCGTCAGCCGCGGCCCGGCGGGCGAGGTCCTCTGGCTTCTCAACGGCAGCGCCGCGCAGTCGGGCGACCTGGCCCTGCGGGCGCACCCGCCCGTGACCGCGACGGTCACCGCCGTCGCCATCGCCGACGCCAGCATCGACCTCGACGCGGCCCTGCCGGCGACAGCCGACCTGGCCGGCCGCCTCATCCTCGTCAACGGCCTGACCGACGGCGCCTGCACCATCGCCGCGACGGCGCCGCTGCCCCAGGGCGGCACCCGCGTCCGGCTCGCCGACGACCCGCTGTGCCGCCTCGAGGCCGGCCAGCGCGTCACCCTCCCGACCTGGGCCATGCTCCGACGACGCCCCGATGGCACCCTCGAACGCCACGGCGACCTCGTGCCGTGATCGACGGGCTTCTGGTTCATCCAGCAAGGGCGTGCTTCGGAGCATGGAATGGGGCTGACTTCCCTTGCCCCAAGGGTGCTGCGTCCGCGAGTTCCCAGGATTGTGGTAACGCATATGGCTAATAGGACTGCCCTCCGCTGCCCCAAGGGGGCTGTGTCCCAGAGCCCAGGGTTGCGGTACCTCCGCTACCCTGGGACGGCCCATGGCCATGGCCCCCAACCCCAACGAGGGTTGTGTCGGCCGGACTGCCAGGGTCCGGTACATCGCCACCATGACGCAACCCCCTCGGGGTTGAACGGGCGGGATGGTATCGGAACCCAGGGTAGCGGCATAGCCGCAACCCTGGGCTGGAGGGCGCAATCCCTTTGGGATAGGGGATCCGCCCGGGACCGACCAGGCACCCGCCTGAACCGACTCTGAACCGTTTCGAGGTCCGGTTCCGGCACTCCTTCAGCCGGATCCCCGGCGCATGGGCGCCGGATGTGGCAAGACGGAACATCGCTCGCCACCGGTGTGGAGCGCGAGTGTCCACAGACGCGAATGCGTCCACGAGCCGCAACGGCATCGACAGCACAACGACGCGAAGTCCCATACGAAGGCGCCCCCCCCGGCGCGCTCAGCGCAGGAGATGCGCGTTGGCGATCGAGACGCCGCTGAGGAGCGACCCGACGATGCCCAGGAAGCCCTGGTCGGTGCCGCACAGGAAGAGATTCTCCAGGGCGGTGGTGCCGTCGCGGCGCTTCTCAGGCGAGCCGTAGATAGCGCCGTTGGCGTGCCCGGTGTAGCGCTGGATGGTCCGCGGCGTGAACATCTCCCACTCCCGCACGGCCGCCCGGACCCCTGGCCAGCGCTGGTCCAGCCAGCGGATCTGGCTCTCGACCACGGCCGCCTTCGTCCCGGCGTAGGCCGCCGTGTCGGCCGCGAGCCAGAAGGCGCCGTCGGCCAGGTGCGTCAGCCGGATCTGGCTGTCGGCATAGCCGCCCTCACAGCCGACGTAGTTGCCCGGACAGCACAGGACCATGCTGCGCAGGTCCACGGGCACCGCCGGCCGGGCGTAGTGGAAGACCGGCGTCTCGCTGACGAAATGCACACAGCCGTCCAGGCCGAGCTCGCGGGGCGGGCGGTCCAGGAACAACAGCGTCTCGACATAGCCCAGTTCGCCGGGCACCCCCGCGGCCTCGCCCGGCACCTCCGGCTGGCAGAGCGCCTGCGTCTCACAGAGCCCGGCACACGAGAGGACCGCCGGCGCCGTCAGGCGGGTGCCGTCATCCAGAAAGACGCCCGTCACCCGGCGGCCGTCGTGTTCGAGCGACGCCACGCCGCAGCCCAGACGGAGCTCGCCGGCGCCCTCCTCGTAGCGCGCCAGGAGCAGCTTCAGCACCTGGGCCATGCCGAGGCGCGGCCGGCAGAAGCCCTCCAGGTAGAGGCTCTGGAAGAGGACGCAGAACTGGTTGTAGTCCATGTCATGGGGCGTGGCATTGCCGTAGAACATCAGCGGCATCAGCAGCAGGTCGCCGAGGGCCGGCTCGCGGATGAACTCGACGAGGGCCTGTCGCGCCGACTGCGGCTGCAGATGCAGCGACAGGCTGTCGCGGCGGCGGACCTCCTCGACCAGCCGACGGAAGCCGTCGATCTCGCCCGGGAAGGCCGCCGCGACGCTCGCCTCGAGTTCGGCAACGCCGTTGGCAAAGCGCAGAGTCGCGGCTGGAGTGCGGGTGTCGGACCAGGTCTGCGGACAGAGCTCGAGGTCGGCACGGCTCAGGCGCAACTGCCGCAGGAGGCGGTTCAGCGGGGCGCTCTTCTCAGCGGGCGGAGCGCAGTTGGTGAGGGCATGCAGGCCGACATCGATGGCCCGGCCGCGACGGCGGTAGTACGAGTTCATGCCGCCGGGCAGGCGGTGCCGCTCGAGAATGCAGACGCGCCGGCCAAAATGCGCCAGGCGGATGCCGGCGGCAATGCCGGACAGCCCGGCGCCGACGATAAGGACGTCGTAATCCATGCAGACCCTCAGAGTGGTGGCGGCCGCACGCCGCGGCCCTCAGTGTAGCCCGCTCACCGCCAAGGGCAAATCCGAGTGGGCGCCGTACTGCTCGCGCAGGAGCCGCCGCATGACCTTGTTCGTAGCGGTCCGCGGCAGGGCCTAGACGACCACGACGTCGTGGATCTTGAACAGGCTGCTGTGCTCGGCGCGCAGGGCCTGGGCCAGGTCGCGGCGCAGCCGCCGCGGCTCGAGGGTGACGCCATGCTGCGGCGCCACGTAGAGCACGAGCCGGTCGGGGCCGCCCTCGGCCGGCGGCACCGCCACCGCGGCCACCTCGCGCACCCCCGCCACGCCGCCGACGGCCTGCTCGATCTCGGCCGAGGCGACCTTGATGCCCTTGAGGTTCATCGTGTCGTCGGCACGGCCCTGCGAACGGTACCAGCCCCCCGGAAGGCGCTGCAGGCGGTCGCCATGGCGCCGCAACAGCTCGCCGTGGGGGCCCGTCGGGACGCCCTCGTAGTAGACCTGGTCGTGGCTGCTGTTAAGGAGATGGTTGGAGAGCCCGATGGACGGCGGCACGAGGAACGCCTCGCCCTCCTCAGCCGGCTGACCGTCATCGTCGAGGATGGCCACGTCCAGGCCGAGGGCCGGGGTGGTGAACATCCCCGGTGCGGCCGGCTGGACCATCGTGCCGGTGATGTAGCTGCCGCCGACCTCGGTGCCGCCGCAGTACTCGATGACCGGTTTCCATCCCGCCAGCCACATCAGGTAGAGCATGTCCTCCGGCGAGGAGCACTCGCCG
>JAGVUW010000617.1 GCA_019136035.1 Verrucomicrobiota bacterium
GTGGCCTGCCCGACGGCGGTGTCGCGGCGTGCCCGCAGGCACCACTGCGTCGGCGGCCGGCGGTCGCGCTGCGGGTCCAGCGACTGCGTTTCCGGGCCATACCAGCGCCGGCGGAAGCGCAGTCGGCCCTGGCGATCGCGGATTTCGATCCACCCCGGTGCCGTCGTCGGGAAGACGGCCCGGCTGACCTCACCGGGGGCCAGCTCAAGGCCCTGGCAGCGGCGCTGGTCATCCCGGACGAGGGCCACCACGGCCCTGCCGGTGAGGTCGAGCGAGTGGACCTCGACCGAGAGGCTGTCGTCGGTGACGGCCGCGGCCACGGCCAGGTTCTCGGTGGACCAGGTGAGTTCGTTCATGTCGGCGGTGCCGAACCAGCTCCCGTGGGCGCGCGCGACCTCCTGGGGCTGGAGCCAGTCAGAGAACCACTGTGACTCAAGGACGCCCGCCTGGATTTCGACGTACTGGCCGTCGTCGTCGGTGAGGAAGCGCTCCCAGATGCGGTTGTCCTCGCGGGTGCCCCAGGTGAAGTACTTCTGGCCCGGGAGCTGGATGCGTGGGGCGACGTGGTAGGTGCCGAGGCGGCGGTCGCTGTAGTAGGCCCCGAAGACATCGGCGTGTGAGCGGTAGCCGAAGTGGTCCAGGGGGGTCGGGTTGTTGACATGCAGCGAGCGGTCGATGCCCTCACGCATAGGGAAGGGCAGCGACGGCGTTCCGACCGTCCAGTCGCAGCGGCAGACGAAACGCATGTCGGCGGCGGCGGGGACCGCCGCGTTTTCCCAGTAGTAGAGGCGTTCGCGCCAGGGGTTCGGGTTGGCCAGGGTGAGGTCGACATCGAGGGCGGCGCGGTCCTCGCGCAGGCCCATGCGGACCTGCCAGCGCTGGCCCGTGGAGCGGTCGATGTCGCCGACGACCACGGCCACCTCGCGACGGCCTTCAATGCAGCGGTGGAAGACCGGCGAGACAGTGCTGACGGTGTGGCCGAGGGTCGGGAAGTTGAACTCGACGCCGCCGCTGAGCCAGGCGCCGCGCAGGGCCACCAGGGCGGGCTTGACGACGTGGTTGCGGTAGAACAGCTCGCGGCCGCTGCGCAGGTCTCGGAGGGAGTACAGCCGGCCATTCATGCCGGGCAGGACGATCGCCTCGAGGAGGCCGTTGCTCAGGCGCACGGCGGTGTGCGTGCAGGTGCCATCGCGCCGCATGGTGGCGATATCGATGTCATCCTGGGCGTGGTAGGGCCAGACGGTGCGCTGGCGGAGGCGCCCGCCGAAGGAGAGCGGCAGCCACGGCGAGTCCGGGCCGCGGTGGTAGGTCGGCAGGACAATCCGCGTGGTCTCGATGCTGAGCATGGCAGCGCTCTCTCCTCTGGCCGCCTCGGCAGATGCGGGCCGGCCCGGTCGCCCCGGCCCCGTACGGGACCTCGTCAGGCCTCGTCGCCGACAATCTGGGTGCCGACGCCGCGGTCGGTGAACAGCTCCAGGAGGAGCGAGTGCTGCACCCGGCCGTCGATCATGTGGACCTTCGACACGCCGGCGTCAATGGCCGCGGCGGCGCTGCGGACCTTCGGGACCATGCCGCCGCTCAGGATGCCGTCGCGGATCATGCCATCGACCTCGTTGCGGCGGATGGTGCTGATCAGGCTCGACTCGTCGCCGGCATCACGCAGGACGCCTGGCACATCGCTGAGGAAGACCAGCTTGCGGACGCGCATCTGGGCGGCGACGACGCAGGCGGCCATGTCGGCGTTGACGTTATAGACGAGGCCGTTCATATCGCAGGCCAGGGGGGTGATCACGGGCACCTCGCCGCGGGCCAGGACCCAGCGGATCTGCTCGGTGTCGACATTGACGACGCGGCCAACCAGGCCGAGGTCGACCTCCTGGCCGGTGGCCGGGTCGGTGGTCGTCTCGCGCTCGGCCCGCAGGACGTTCTTGCCGGAGACCGGGCAGGGCCGGCCATCGACTTCGCGCATGAGGCTGACCAGGTCGGCGTTGATCTGGTCGTGCAGGACGCGGTCGACGACGCGGATGGTCTTCTCGCAGGTGTAGCGCAGGCCATTGACGAAACGCGTCGGCACGCCCTCGGCCTTGAGCTGGGCGCTGATGGCCTTGCCGCCGCCGTGCACCACGATAGGCTTCATGCCGGCGCATTCCATGAAGACGACATCGCGGATGACACTGCGTGTGGCCGCCGGGTCCTCCATCGCACTGCCGCCGAACTTCACCAGGACGACGCTGTTGCGGAACTGCTGGATGTACGGCAATGCCTCGATCAGCACCGAGGCCTTTCCAATGAGATGCTCCATGGGGCCATGATCTCCGGGGGTTGTCGGGTGTCGGGGCACACTGTAGATTCGCCGCCGGCGACTTCAAACGGCGGGGGGGGGGCGGGGGGCGAGGGGCGAGGGTCTGACAAGTCTGACTCGTCGGACAAGTCCGACCGGTCCGGCCGATCTGGCCGGCGGCGCCGGGGTCTGGGGTGGTGGTTTGGCGACGGAGGCGGGTCATGCGCATCGGCTGGATTGGCACCGGGGTCATGGGGGCGTCCATGGCCGGGCATCTCCTGCAGGGCGGTCACACGCTGGGGGTGTTCAACCGCAGTCGCGAGAAGGCGTCGGGCCTGGAGGCGGCCGGGGCCGCCTGGTACGCCTCGCCGCGGGCCCTGGCCGAGGCCAGCGAGGTGGTCTTCTCGATCGTCGGGCATCCGCGCGACGTCGAGGCGGTCTACCTCGGCCCGGAGGGCGTCCTGGCGGCGGCCCGGCCGCCGGGGGTCGTCGTGGATATGACCACCAGCCAGCCGGCGCTGGCGCGGCGACTGGCCGCGGCGGCGGCCGAGCGCGGCGTGCTCAGCCTGGATGCGCCGGTGTCCGGCGGCGACATCGGCGCCAGGAAGGGAACCCTCGTGATCATGGTCGGCGGCGAGCGCGAGGCCTTCGATCGGGTGTCGCCCCTGCTGGGCCTCCTCGGCCGGACCATCGCTTACATGGGCCCCGCCGGCGCCGGCCAGCACACCAAGATGTGCAACCAGATCCTGATCGCGGGGACCATGGTCGGGGTCTGCGAGGCGCTCCTCTATGCCAGCCGCGCCGGCCTCGACGAAGCCGGTGTCATCGAGGTGGTCAGCCAGGGCGCGGCCGGGTCGTGGTCGATCAGCAACCTCGGGCCGCGCCTGATTGCCGGCGACTTCGCCCCGGGCTTCATGGTCGAGCACTTCACTAAGGATATGGGCATCGCCCTGGCCGAAGCCGGTGCCATGGGGCTGGCCCTGCCCGGGCTGGCTCTGGTGCACCAGCTCTACCTCGCGGTGCAGGCCCAGGGCGGCGGACGGCTCGGGACGCAGGCGCTGCTGCGGGCCCTGCGGACCCTCAACGGCCTGCCCGCCGACGCCCCCGGCGCCTCCTGAGCGCAGGCATCAGCGCCCCTGGCCGGGTGTCGTGGTGACCCGTGACAGGGCGTAGCGCATGGCGCTGCCCTCGATGGTGCGCTGCGGGAAGCTGGTGATGGCGATGCGATTGCCGTCGATGGTGAAGCCGGGATCCTCGCGCACGTAGAGCCGCTGGCCGTCGCCGCGCACGAGGGTGAAGGCCCGCTGCGTGCCGTCGGCGAAGTGGATCCGCAGGGCCCCCGCCTGGGCGGTGTCGACCGCCTGGTCGATGTCGAACCAGCCGCGGCTGCCCTCGCTCGCTTCCCGACCGCAGCCGGTGACGGCGCCACTCCATGTCGGCGTGATGCCATAGGTGCGCCCGTCATGCCGGGTCAACTGGACCGCCTCGCCGTGGACGAAGCGGTCGACGCCGCCATCGCCACGGCCGACGGTGAGGACCAGGTCGTCGCCGGCGCGTTCGACGGCGAGCGAGCGCACCTTCGGCTGGCCGTTCACCGGTTCGTGGATGGCGACGAAGGTGCTGGCGAGGTCCTCGCCGGTGCGGCGCAGGCAGAACGCCGGGGCCTTGTCGCGGTCGAGCAGGGCGTTGGTCTCGCGGGCCCGGCGGATCGACGGGACCTCGCCGAGGTAGATCGTCGTGTTCGGCCCGGGGACGATCAGGGTGCGTGTGCCGATCGCGGGGGAGGCCGCGAGGCGGATGTCGAGGGTGGCCATCGCCGCCGTCAGCGGTGCGGCGCGCAGGTTGGTGTAGAAGCCGTAGGCGTGGCCGGGCGGGTTGGGGTCGCGATGGCCGCCGGGCCGGCGGAACTCGATGCCGTCGTTCATCAGGGTGCCGGCAAAGGGCTGCAGGGCGACGTCGGCAGTGGCGGTCGAGTCCTCATCGACGCTGCCGAGGAGCAGGTAGTCATGCTGCCGGCCGCCGACGACCTCGACGATGTCGATCAGGTAGGCGTCGCGACTGTCGGCGCCGACGACCGCCAGCGAGCGGCGGTAGCGCGATGCCACGCCGGGATAGGCATCGGCGTCGGCGCTGGCGTACTGGAAGTCGCCCGCCGCGATGAAGTCGCGCAGGTGGTACGTGGTGTGCTCCACGTCTTTCGTGCAGTCGACGCCGTTCACGACGACGGTGTTGTGCGACATCATGCGGTCAGGCCAGTGCAGGCGGTAGTTGGTCCAGGTGTAGCCGATGTCGGGGAAGAGCTCCTTGCCGAAGGCGAAGAGGCCGATGCTCAGGGCGTCGAAGTGCTTGTGGTACCGTCCCCTGGTGTAGTTGAGGTAGGCGTGGAGCTGGTGCTCGCCCTCGCCGCCGCCCATGATCGCCAGGCCGGTCGCCGGCAGCAGCACCGGCTCCATGCGGTCGCGCGAGGTCGCCCGGCGGAAGACATTCGCCTTGCCGTGCGCCGCCCAGGTGTCGTTGACCGGGATGAGGCGGTTATCGGGGAACCGCGCCGCGCCGACGACCCACTCGCCCAGGGCATAGCCCGGGACCAGCTCGCTGGCGACCACACGGTCAAAGCGCCGGCCGTCGACCGGGTCCACATAGCCGGGCGGGTCGCTGTACCCATCGAGGGCCTCCATGACCACCTGCAGGCCGCCCTGCGTCTGTGCGGCATACGAATCCGCGGTCTCCATCCAGTGCCCGTCGTAGAGGAAGCGCGTCTCGAGGAGGTGCCCGAGTCGGCGCGCCGACTCGTGCACCCAGCGCGGTTCGCTGAAGACCCGGCCGACCAGGATGGCGCTGCGCCACATGCCCATGGACATGTTCGTGTAGTCCTCCTCGATGCCGAGCACGAAATCGACCAGGGGCACGATCAGGTCGCGTTTGATCATCTCGCGCTGGCCGTCGCCCCAGCCGGGCCAGTCGCGAATGCCGTCGTAGCCGTGCGCCAGGTCCTTCGGGATGTCCATGTAGGCCCACCACGTCCAGCGCGAGTTGCGGTAGCCCTGGACGCCGGGGATGCGCGTCACCGTGTAGGGATGGATCTGCTTCTGGACGAACGGGTGGTCATAGGTCGTCGCCCAGCCTGGGTACACCTCGGCGAAGCGCAGCAGGATGGCCGCGGCCCGCGCCGCGTAGGCGTCCTCGCCGGTGGCGGCGTAGAGCTCGCCGAGATAGCGGCACTGCGCCTGAAGCCACTCGCGGGCCCAGTAGTCGGCGTGGGCGCGGAACCAGACGCGGTAGCCGTCCTCGCGTTCCCAGTAGTGAAAGCGATGCGTGCGCCCGCCGGGCGCCTCGACCTCGATGAAGCGGTCATCCGGGTACTTGGCGTTGTTCGGGTACACCTCGCCGCAGCCGCGGCAGGTCAACTGCCCGGGCCGGCGCGGATCCCAGGTCGTGTTGAAGCACTCCGCTTCCTCGGCGCCGTACTCGCAGTTCGGGCAGTCGGTGAAGTAGATGCCGCCCGACGACACCGGCACCATCGCGCGCACCTGCTCCGTGCTCATCGTCAGGATGAGCTCGACCTGCTGACGGTGGCGCGCCAGCACCGCCTCATCACGGATGACCGGGAATTCGCCGGCCCAGGCTTGGCCAAGGGCCATCGACGCCGTCAATATCGCGACAGGGATCCTCATGGTGAACTCCTGCCTTCAGGCCTCCTGGGATGCCAGACCTGCCGGGAAGTCGTGCGGCAGGGTCAGCGCCCAGACGTCGTGGGTGAGCGGCATGGCGTGGCCGCCGGCCAGCCACATGCGGTCCTGGAACACGACCATGGAGACCTCGTGCCGCCGGCTGAAGACGACCTCGGACTCCAGCCGCCGCCAGTCGACGCCATCCTGCGAGAACCAGACGTCGTTCAACAGGCATGGCGCGTCGTTCACCCTGGCATCGCCGGCCACCACCCAGAGGCAGCCGCGGTACGCGACCGAGCCATGCCACACACGCGCCGCCCACGGCGCCTGCTCCAGAACGCACTCCCAGTGGACGCCGTCCTCGGAGCACCACACATCGCCGTAGACCGGGCTGCCCTTGATCCAGGCGCCGCCCGCGGTGAGCCAGAGCCGGCCCTGCATCTCCACGACCTGGTGGCAGGCGCGCGGCGCCCACGGCGCGGCGGCGCTCTCCAGGCGCCACGTCCGGCCGTCCGCGGAGCTCCAGATGTCATTGAAGAGGGTCTGGTCGTTGGCGTGGTAGAAGTCCGAGGTGCCGCCGAAGATCCACATCCGGTCCTTGAAGACGGCCGTTCCCGGCCCCAGGCGCGGGCACCACCCGGCCTGGCGCGTGGCGCACTCCCACGCAATGCCGTCCTGGGTGGACCACACCTCGTTGCTGCATTCGGTCCCCGGCAGGCTCCGCCCGCCCATGTGCCACATGCGGTCCCGGAACACCACGCTGCCAGGCAGGTCGCTCTTCTCCCAGGGCGCCTCCTGCAGCACCTTCTCCCAGTGGCGGCCGTCAGGGGACTTCCAGACGTCGCGCGGATTGGGCGTCTTGGGGGTGAACCACCCGCCCATGATCCAGAAGCAGTCCCGATAGACCAGTTCGGCGCAGGAGTCACGGGGCTCCCACGCCGCGGCCGGTGTGACGCATTCCCAGTTCGGGCCTCTGACCACGGTCGCCATCGTCGCGGCTCCTCCTTGTCCGGCGCGGGGTTCCGGCGTCACCGGTGCCGGCGACGCCTCCGTACTGTACTGCCAGCCGCCTGACGTGGCGCGGCCGGCGCGGCGCAGGGCTGTCTGAAAGTCCGGTTCTGGCACCCTCTCAGGGTGCGTGGTTCGTGGGATCGCGTTTCCGGGGGTCGTGCTCTCGCGCGACCCCCGGCCACGATCTGACACCCCTCCAGCGCCCGCGGGGCGCAGCGTCCGCCCGATCATGTCACCATGGAAATCGCGGTCGATTTCCACAGGAGGGTGGCCAGGCGAGCGCTGACGCGATCTGCGATCAGCCCTAGCCTGGATAATTCACGCGCGTCGTGCTTGAAGCCGTTACTTACTGCCATAAAACCTTGCAAAGCAACGGCTTGCAGATTGAAAAGGGACGT
>JAGVUW010000587.1 GCA_019136035.1 Verrucomicrobiota bacterium
TCGGCGACCGGGCGCAGGCCGCCGCGGCGGTCGCGTGGCGGCGTCACGATGAAGGGGATGCGGCTGCTGCCCTCGTAGGCGTAGGTCTTACGCCAGAGGTTGTGGTCGCCCTGCATATCGCCGTGGTCCGAGGTGAAGAGGAACCAGGTATTGGCGGCGGCTTCGGGGTCATGCCGCCGCAGCCAGTTCAGCAGTCGCCCGATCTGGGTGTCGATGAACGAGATCTCGCCGCAGTAGCCGGCGCGGGCGCGGTGAATCTGACCCGGCGTCATGCGGCCGCGCCAGGCATTGGTGTCGCGGGCCGTCAGCGGGTCGTCGTGACACGCGGCCCAGTCGCCGACCGAGGGCGGCACCAGCTCGGCGCGGTCATAGAGGTCGAAGTAGTACGGCGGGGGCACGTAGGGCGAGTGCGGCCGGGCGAAGGAGATATTAAGGAAGAAGGGCTCGCTGCGGTCGCGGCTGGCGAGGAACTCCAGGCTGCGCGCCAACGTCCAGGCAGTCGGGTGGAGGCGCTCCTCGGTGTGCCAGGGCCGGGCCAGCCACGAGTTCCAGTCGACGCCGTGGTCGTCCGGGGTGACCCCGGCCGGGGCGTTCGCCGCGAACCAGCGGCGGTGCTCGCTCTCGGGCATACGGCCGGACTCGTCGAGCTCCATCGACTGGAAGCCCATGCGGGCGCGCTGCGGGTGGAAGTGGCCCTTACCGACCATGTGGGTGCGATAGCCGGCCCCGGTCAGCTCGCCGGCGAGGGTATGCGGGAAGTCGTTGGGGATGTGTCCCTGGCCGCGGCCCATGCCGAGTACGCCGGTGTGCCACTGGTTCTGGCCGGTCCACAGGCTGGCGCGCGCCGGCAGGCAGGAGGGCACCGCCGAGTAGGCGTGCGAGAAGAGGGTACCCTGGCCGGCCAGGCAATTCAGGTTCGGCGTCTGGACCACCGGGTGGCCGGCCGCGCCGAGGCAGTCGCCGCGCATCTGGTCGGCGACGATCAGGAGGATGTTCGGACGCGCTGTCGGCATGATGACCTCGCTTGTCGTCAGACCGCCTGCCGCACCGGCGGCGCTCAGGGCGACCGCCCGGCACTCAGGGCCCCGGCGACGCCCTGCAGGATCAGCTCGGCCGCCAGGGCTGCCAGAACCAGGCCGGTCAGTTTGCTTAGGATAGTGATGCCGCGCTTGCCAATGAGCCGCTCCAGGTAGGACCCCGAGAGCAGCACCACCGACACCGCCACAATCGCCATCAGCAGCGCCAGACAGCCGGCGGCGCGCTCGGCTCCGGTGGTCAGGTCGGCACCCATGACCAGGAGGGTACCGATGGTCGCCGGACCGGCAATCACCGGCACCGCCAGGGGCACCACCGCGATGTCCTCCTCCTCATTCTGCGCCAGTTGCATCGGGGTGCGCTGGACCATGCTCACGGCCGAGAGGAAGAGCAGGCCGCCGGCGCCGACGCGGAAGGCGTCGACGGTGATCCCGAACACCGCGAAGAGGACATCGCCGAAGAAGAAGAGGACCATGCAGACCACGAGCAGGGCCAGCGCGATCTGCAGTACCAGCCGCCGGCGCTGCCCCGAGCTGTAGCCCGTGGTCATGCTCAGGAACATCGACAGGGCAAAGAAGGGGGTGAAGAGGAAGAAGATCTTCACCCACACCGCCCAGAAGACGCCGAGCAGGGTTGCCATGGTCACACCCGCCAACAAGGCCGCCTCAGAGGCGGTAGCGCGCCATGCTCACGGCGCGATGCGTGTCGCCCGAGAGCGTCGCCGCCAGGCCCAGGCACACCGGCGTGAAGGCGTCCTGCGGACGGCACTTCGGCTCGCCCTCGCCGCGGACGAAGCGGAAGAAGCTGTCCTGGACATCGCCGTCGGCGCCGCCGTGCGAGACGGCCAGGTCGACATCGATCGGGATCTCGGTGCAGGCGCTGGGGTCGCGCTGACGCAAGGTCAGGGTCTTGCCCGAGAGGCTGCCCTCGATGGCGGCCTTGGTGCCGGCGACGCGGATACGGCGGTCGCTGAAGCCGGCAACGACGTTGCAGGTGTAGGTCGCCAGGATGTCGCCCTCGAAGGTGACCGTGGCGATGCCATGGTCGAAGGTGTCGCTGGGGGCGTTGAACAGGCAGAGGTCATGCGGCTCGCCGCCGGCCTCTTCGCGGATCTTCACCAGCGGCGCGGCCTCGCGCGGAGCGCGATCCGGGCAGGTCGCCTCGAACTGGCAGTCGCGGCACTGCATGGCGGCGCCGGGACGCGGCACGTAGTACGTCTTCTCGGCCGCGGCATAGACCTCGACCGGCTTGGCACCGGCGAACCAGGCGAGGAGGTCGAAGTCGTGTGAGGCCTTGGTGATCCACAGGCCGCCGCCCTCGGACCGGTAGCGGTTCCAGCGCCGGAAATAGGTCCGCCCGCCGTCGTAGAACTCGTCGGCCTGGATGGTCAGGAGCTTGCCGAGACGGCCGCTGTCGATGACCTCCTTGACCTTGGCATACACCGGCGCATAGCGCAGGTTGAAGCCGACGAAGGTCTTGCCGCCGGCCTTGCGGTCGGCCGCGATGATGTCCCGGCAGGCCTTCAGGGAGATCTCGAGGGGCTTCTCGCAGAAGACGAACTTGCCGGCCTTGAGGGCAGGGAGGACCACCTCGCAGTGGTGCGCATCGCTGGTGGTGACCATCACGGCGTCGCAGTCGACTGAGGCGAGCAGGTCATGGATATCGGTGAAGATCCGCACCGAGGCCAACTGGCACTTCTGCGCCATGTACTCGGCACGCTTCACAATCCGGTCGCACAGGGCCACGATCTCGACGTCGGCACGCTTGGCTACCGCTCCCACCAGCCACGAGCCGCGACCACCAATACCGACAATCGCTACCTTCACCTTGCTCATCGAGTCGACCTTTCGCCTGCGCTTTGTGAATTCCCGACAAGACGGCCACCAAGACGGCTGCACACACCCAGCCGCCCGGCCGCCGGCATGGCCCGAGGGCGTGCCCGCGACACCGCCATGGCAGACCCGTTCGCGCCTCAGCCCCAGACCATAAGCGGAAACCGCGCCATTCCAAGCGGCGCGACACACCGAATGCACCGAATGCCCGCCGGGACACCGGGGAGACACCAGGGACACCGGGGACACGGGGGGGCACGGGGAGTCGAAAGGTCTCGCGCCAGGGTCGATGGGATTCGGCAGGTCTCGGCAGGTCTCGACAGGTCCCGAGAGCGCTCCCCCGCCCCGCCCGGCCCAGCGCCGCCCCGCGCCGGCACCGAGTGTAGGGCGGGCGCGGCAAGGCGGACGCAAGAAAAAGGGGACCCCGGAACCGGCCTTGCGGCCGGCTCTAGGGTCCCCTTGGAAATCGCACGGCGGGCACGCGGCCCGTCGCGTCAGATCACCACCGACGGGCGCCGCCGCCGCCACCGCCGCCACGCGGACGGTCGGCACGGGGCTTGGCCTCGTTGACAGTCAGAGCGCGACCATCGAGCTCCTTGCCGTTGAGGGCGTCCATCGCGGCCTTGGCCGCGGCGGCGTCGCTCATCTCGACGAAGGCGAAGCCCTTCGGGCGGCCCGTGTCGCGGTCCGAGATCACACGCACTGAGTCGACCGCCCCGTGGGCTTCGAAGAGCTCGCGAAGCTGGTCCTCGGTGGTGCTGTACGACATGTTTCCGACGTAGATATTCACTGCCTGCCACCCCATCAGCCCGGAACCTTATGGTATGTGGCCGACTCGACCGGCGTCCGGGCGGACACGCCAATCACAGTCGGTTCCCCGCCTCGACGGCTGAAGGGACGGAATCCTGTAGGGTGGCCGGCAGTATCCTGTCCGGTCCCGAGGGGACCCCCATCTTGGGGTGTCCATGCACCCCGAAAATCATCTCCGACGCAGGAAATCTCGTGCTAGGCAGGAGAACTACGGCAGGTAATGAAGAGCACCTTTGCGAAAGGTCACAACCACACTCTACAGTACACTGGCGCCAACCGGCGTCAAGTGGCGCCGCAACGATTTCGCCCGGCGCCAGGTCGGGCCCCCGCCCGGCGCCGGGCGCGACGGTTTCAGAGCACGGTGACCTCCCAGCCAAGGTAGGTCGTCACGGCCTCGCGAACCGCCTCGAGGGTGTGGCCCGGCGCCGCACTGACGTGGTGGCGGTAGCCCTCGCGGCCGATGTGACCGAGGACGCCCTGGAGGTCGTGGAAGCGCGCCACGCCGCCGCAGCCGAAGAAACTCTCGGCGATCGGATCGGCGGTAAATTCGGCCTGGCCGAGGTAGCCGCGGAGGCGGCCGTCGGCAGTGAGCACGCTGGCATAGGTGAAGGGCATCGGGCGAATGCGGCCCTGGTTGCAGCCGAAGCTGCGGCCGGGGCCGACCGCAGTCGCCAGCATGGAGTGGTCGACGATGCGGCCGGGGCCGTCCATGAGGTCGAAGGCGACCGGCCCGCAGTGGAAGAGGATGCAGCGATTCGGGTCGTCGCCGTAGTTGTTGTTCCAGTCCAGGCACATCGCCGGCGCGCCGGCGGCGAGTCGCAGGGCCTGCATGGCGACAGCGTTGCCGACATCGACCTCGCAGGCGGCCGTGATACCGCAGTTGTTGAGGTCGCCGAGGACGACGCAGGGCGCGACGCCGAGTTGCTCCTCGAGTTCCATCCAGCAGCGCAGGGCCAGGGCGTCGAGGCCGTGTTCCTCCCGCATCTGGTCGAGCACCACGCGCAGGCGTACGAGATTCTCCAGACTGGCCTCCGGGACGCCCTGCCAGCAGGTGGCCCCGAGGAGCCGCTGACGCGTCTCCCGGCAGGCCGCGTCGGGCTTCAGTTGCCGGACGCGCTCGATGACGCTGGAGAGGTCGAAGGACTCCACGGTGATGCCGGCCTTCTGCAGGGCGACCTCGTCGATGCGGACGGTCTTGAAGGGCGTCGTGCGCGCCCCGATGGCCCCGACGGTCAGGCGGCGCAGGCCCTTGACGACCCGGCAGACGCGGTCGAAGACATCGAGGTGCTCGAGGAAGCGCGGCGAGCGCGGGTGGACGGTGTGGGGCGGGAGGGCGGTGCAGGGTATGCCATACTGCCGGAGCATCTCGAGGACGGAGATCTTGCCGCAGAAGGCATCACGACGCTGCGCCGGGCTGAGCTTGTCGAGCTCATCAGGGTAGGCCTGGACGAGGATGGGCACGCGGGCATCCTGCAAGGCCGCCACGACGCCATTCTCATCCCCGAAGTTGGGCAGCGAGACGATCACGCCGTCGACCTCGTCGCGGTGCTCGTCGAGCCAGGCGGCGAAGCGCCGGCCCTCGGCGGCGGTCTCGACGGCGCCGCAGCGCGTCGCCGCGGGGTCCATGAAGAGAGCCTGGTGGCCCTGGGCGGCGAGCACCTCGCGGAGGTCCTCGCGCGCCGCCGCCAGGAGTGCGGCCGGGAAGAAGCCGCGGTTGCCGATCAGCACCGCGAAGGCGCTCTTGCGGTCAGCCTGCATCGCCATGGTCGTTGCTCCTGAGTTCGGAGTTCGGAGTTCGGAGTTCGGAGTCCGGAGTTCGGAGTTCGGAGCTCGGAGGGCACAGATGCCATCACGTCACCCCTGAAGCACCTCCAGCATCACCGCCGATCCGACTGATCCGACTGGCCGCGGCGCCGGCGGGGGCGGTCACTCGCTGCGTACCGAGAAGTCGTAGAAGCGGTTCACGCCCTCGCAACCGGTGATGCCGACGTAGCAGGTCACCGGCAGGGCCTCCAGGCGGCAGCCCATCTCGCGGTCGTCGAGGCGCACGACCAGCATCGGGCCACGGCCGGAGTGGTTGACCTGGACCTCGAGACGGTAGCGGGTCTTGGGCTGCAGTTCGAGGTTCCAGTAGGCGAGCTTCGCCCAGGCGGGCTTGCCGTCGGTCCAGGTGTGGTGCCAGACATTGATGCCCTTGTCGTAGGCGACGACCTCGACGTGCTCGCGGTACTCGGGGCGGTCCTGGGCGTCGCGGCCCAGCTCGGGGGCCAGGACGACCAGGGGCGCCATCTGGTCGTCGAAAGAGAAGGTCGTGCGCACCGTCACATTCCCGGAGAAGGTCTTGGCGACGACCATGCTGGTGTAGGTCTCGCCGGCGCGCCGGCCGCGCAGGGCAGCGGCGTCGGCGTCGTCCGGGACCGCGTTGCGGATGCACTCGTCCTCCTGGACCCACTGGCCCATGCGGTCCCATCGCGGGCTCTTGACCAGGGTCCAGTCGCTCGCCTGCCAGTGGTCCTTGACGAACCGGCACGCATACGACTCCGCGCCCGTAACGATGCCGCAGATCAGCATCGCCAGAATCACTGCCCGCCGCCACCCGTGCATAGCCGTACTCCCCTGCCCTGGCGTGACTCCGAGACCGCCGCGTCGGCTGCCGCCAACGCCGCCGGCCTCAACGCTTGTCTTCGTGACCCGGCGCCGCCTCAGCGCCCCCCATCCAGGCATCGTGTCAGGGCCTGCACCGCCAGGCGCGGGTTGGCCTTGCCACGGCTGATCTTCATGACCTGCCCAACCAGGAACTGCAGGGCCTTGGCCTGGCCGCTGCGGTACTCGGCCACCGCCGCGGGATGGGCCTCGATCGCCTGCCTGACGAAACCATCGATGGCGCCCTCGTCGCTGACCTGCCGCAGTCCACGCGCCTCGACGATGGCCGCGGCACCGGCGCCGGTGCGGACCATCTCGGCGAAGACATCCTTGGCGATCCGGCCGCTGATGGTGCCATCGTCGATGAGGCCGGTAAGTTCGCCGAGGGCCCTCGCCGTGACCGGCGACCGCTCGATGCCGAGGCCGGCCTGGGCCAGCGCCCCGGCCAGCTCGGTGATGACCCAGTTCGCGACGGTCTTGGGGTGGCGTCCGGCCGCGGCCGCGGCCTCGAAGTAGTCGGCCGTGGCGCGTTCGGCAGTGAGCATGGCCGCGTCATAGTCAGTGAGGCCGAACTGCTCCACGAAGCGCTGCCGGCGGCGCGGCGGCGCCTCCGGGAGGGCCGCGGCGATGGCGGCCGCCATCGCCGCGGAGATGTCCAGCGGCATCAGGTCCGGCTCCGGGAAGTACCGGTAGTCGTGGGCGTCTTCCTTGCTGCGCTGCGGCACCGTCTCACCGGCGACGTCATCCCAGCCGCGCGTCTCCTGGCGGATGCGCGCCCCGGCGCGCACCGCGTCGATCTGGCGGCGAATCTCATGCTGCAGGGCCAGATGCACCGCACGGAAGCTGTTGAGGTTCTTGATCTCGACCTTGTCCCCCAAGCGCTCCTGGCCAACCGGCCGCACCGAGATGTTGACATCGCAGCGCATCTGGCCCTTCTCCATGTCGCAGGTGCTGACCCCGGCGTACTGCAGGGTCTGTTTGAGGGCCGTGAGGAAGGCGTA
>JAGVUW010000092.1 GCA_019136035.1 Verrucomicrobiota bacterium
CCCATCAATGTAGCGCGCCGGGCCGGGCGGCGCCCGGCCCGGCGCCGGCCGCGGGTCACTCGGCGCGCGCGGCGGCCTTGATGGCGAAGTCGTCGAACCAGAATTCGTAGGGAGTCGCGGGCTTGGCCCCCCAACCCAGGTGGAAGAGGAACATGCGCAGGTACTTCAGGTCGGGTATGGCCTCGCGGATGACGCGTGCATCGAGGCTCAGGGTGTGCCACTCGCCGTCGTCGACGAGGCGATAGCGGTCGATCGACACATACGGGCCGGCCTGGTGCGACGGCGTGCCGCCGACGACCACGCCGCGCGGCAGGCCGCGCGTCACAAACGGCTCCAGCGCGATCGCCACCGGCACGCCCGGCGGGATGCGGTAGGCGAAGCGCACGATCGGGTAGGCATCGAGGTCCCACTCGCCGGGGGCGATCTTGCAGGTGGCCTGGTTGCTCTTGATGCCCTGGTCGGCCGACAGATGCACGCAGCGCGAGCCGCGGTGGCCGACGCCGTCGACCAGGGCCCAGGCGGTCAGGTCGTTGCGGTAGAACTTGAAGTGGTAGCCCCAGTCCCAGCGCGTCGACTCCTCGAAGTCGGCCCAGGCCAGGGGCGGGTTGTCCTCGGCCGGCACCACCACCTTCACGAAAACCACCGCCGCCACCACGGCCCCGCCGGCAAGGCGGGCGCGCGCGTTCACCGGGTAGTGCCCGACCGCGTCATAGGCATGGGCGGGCTCACGCTCGGCCGCGGTGTGGCCATCGCCGAAGTCCCACTCCACCGCCTCGACGGCGCTGCCGAAGCTGTCCAGCGTGAAGCGCACCGCCTGGCCCGGCCGGGCATCGGCGGGTGTGGCGAAGGCGTCCAGGCGGGCCGGGTGATCGAGGCCGTGCTCGAAGGCGCCGATGTCCGGCGCGGCGCCGGACCACGGCAGGCTCACCGGGGCGCCATCAGTCCACTCGACCTCGCGGTCGAGGTGCAGCCGGGCCGGCTGGTAGTAGCGCAGTTCGACGCGCATGACCCGGGCGCGCTGGTCAGGCCGCCCCACCGCGATCCAGTCGCCCGCCTCGCCCTCGATGCCGAAGCCGTCGTAGAAGGGAATGCCGTCGCTGACGGGCAGGACCGCGCCGCGGCCGGCACCGATGGCGATGGCCAGGGGCCGGCCGGCGTCGATGGCCGGGCTGTCGGGCTGCAGGCGGTAGTCCAGGCCGGCCTGGTCGCGGAAGCGCGGGTCGGCATCGACGCCGTCGCTGAACTCGGCCCAGAAGGCGGTCAGGCCGCGCCGGGCGTTCATCTCGGCGACGCTGAGGTAGGCGTCGCCATAGCGCACCGTCTTGTCACCCGGCCGGCCCGAGCTGATGAGGTTGTTCGCGAAGCGGTTGTCGCGCGAGATGTCGGTGGCGATCCAGAGCTGGCAGCCCTCGGCGACCTTGTCGTTGTGGTAGAGAATGTTGTTGAAGACGTGGTTCTGCGAGATGTTCAGTCCGGTGAACTGCCAGGCCTGGCCGAGGTTGTCCACGAGGGTGTTGTTGTAGATGCGCGAGTTGACCAGCCGGAAGGGCTCGCGGTGGTGGTTGGTCGGCGCCGCACCCATCGGGAAGTAGCTCGACGAATTCATCGGCGTGTGCCGGTTGCGGTAGATGCGGTTGAAGCGCACGATCGAGTCGTGGTAGAGGTTCTTGGCGCGCGAGTCGGCCGAGCCGGCGCTGTCGCGGGCCTCGGTGACGACATTGCCCTCGACCAGCAGCCGCCCGGAGCTCCAGAACTCGAAGTTGCGTCCCCAGTCGTTGTGGAAGCAGTTGGCGCGGATGACGATAAACTGCCCTTGCGTGACCTGCAGCGGGCAGTGACCGGCGCGGGTGAAGGCGTTGCCCTCGAAGAGCACCTGCGAGCAGACCTGCACGTCCAGCATGTTGCCCCAGAACTGATCACGCGAGAAGGTGTTGCCGGTGAAGCGGAGGTGCTCGCTGTCGCGCACCAGACTGCTCTGACCGGCGCCGGAGAGGTCGAACCGGCAGCCGTCGACGACGATGTGGTCCGAAGCACGGATCTGGAACCACGACGAACGCTCGCGACCGGTGACATGCAGGCCCGACAGGACCACATGCGCACGCTGCTCCAGACGCACCGCCACGCCGCCGTCGCCCGCTGCGACCAGCGTGGCACGGTGGCGCTCGACGGCGCGGAAGACGAGCGGCCGGCCGGGCTCGCCGCCGCGCTCCGGCGACAGGGTCCCGGAGTACTCGCCCGGGAGGAAGTGGATGGTGTCGCCGGGGCCGGCCTCGGCGTTGACCTTGCTCAGACTGCGCCAGGGCTGCTCGCGCGTGCCGGGGGCGTCGTCGGCGCCGTCCGGGCCGACGTAGAGATCACGGGCGACGCTGCTCATGGCCAGCCCGGCGCAGCAGCAGAGGTGCAGCAGGTGGCGGGTCGGACAGGTCATCATCGGGGCCTTCTTTGTGCTTGCAGACGAACGGCACGGCCGGCGCCGGGCGACGGAGCGTCGCGGTCAACGGCGGCCGGCCGCAGTTGCCATAGCGTGCTCATGCGGCCGATCCCGGCGGCGCCGACGCCGGCACTCCCAGGCCGGCTCACCGCCGCCGCACCAGGCGTGCCGCGTAGGCGCCGTCGTGGCCGGCGTCGGGGTCGAGCTGGCGCTCGTCCTCGAGGACGAAGCCCGGCGTGGCCCGCAGGAAGGCCGCCACCTGGTCGTGGTTCTCTTGGGGCTCCAGGCTGCAGGTGCTGTACACCATCCGGCCGCCCGGACGCAGCCGCGGTGCCGCGGCCGCCAGGATGGCCGCCTGGGTCGCAGCCAGTTCGTCGCGGCCGGCCGCGGTGAAGTGCCAGCGCACGTCAGGCCGCCGGCGCACGACGCCGGTGTTGCTGCAGGGGACATCCAGGAGGATGGCATCCAGAGCGGCGACCTCCGGCGGGAGATCGCAGGCGTCGGCGACCAGGGTGCGCGCGGTCGCAGCCGCCAGCAGATTCTCACGCACGCGGGCCAGACGCACCCCGGAGCGGTCGACACAGAAGAGCACCCCGGAGCCGCCCAAGGCCTCGCTCAGGACCACCGCCTTGCCGCCCGGGGCGCTGCAGAGGTCGGCCACGCGCTCGCCCGGACGCACGGCCAGCAGCGCCGGCGCCAGGAGCGTCGACGGGTCCTGCACGTAGAAGGCCTGCGCCTGCCAGGCCGGCGAGGCAAAGCACGCACCGGGGTCGAGACAGCGGTACAACTCGGCCGACGGCGCCCAGTCCACCGCCGGCAATGCCTCGAGGCCGGCCGGGGTCGCCGCCGCCTCGGTCGTGGCGCCCTGCCGCCGCCGCACCACCAGCGGCGCCGGCGACTGCAGCAGGCCGGCCAGGGCCGCCAGCCCCGACGGCGACAGGCGCGCTGACCAGGCGTCGTACAGGGGCCGGCCCAGATCGAGCTGAACCCACGGCGGCGACTGCTCACGCACCGCCGCGAGGACCGCCTCGCGGCCCGGCGACAACAGCCGGCGCAACAGGGCGTTGACGAACGACGCCTCGCCCCGGCTGATCGCTTTGATGTCCTCGACCGCCGTGTCGACAATCACCGGCACCGGCAGGCCGTCGAGATAGAGCCCCTCCGCCAGCGCCCACCACAGCACCCGGCGCGTGCGCGGGCGGGTACGCCCGTCGCTGTGACGGTCGATCAGCCAGTCCAGCGTGGCACGCCGCCGCAGGACCGTCATCAGGACCTGATGCATGGTCGGATCGCCGGCGGTCTCGGCCGGCACCTCGGCGCCGGCACGGGCCAGGAGGCGGCCCAGCGCCGCCTCGACGCCGCGCAGGACCTGTGCGGCCCGACGCTCTGCTTTCGGTGGAATGCCCATCGTCATCAACACCTTCACCGGCGCGGCGCGCCGGATAGAACAACACAGGGAATCGCGTGCCGCGTCTCCTGGCGGGCGAGTCTCCACAGACACGAACGGCTTTCCATTCGCCTGAAAGGGGACTATGTTTCATGCGTCGCGCCGCGACCGCGCGCGGTCGCCGTAACCTAGCACACGGTGCGGGATGAAGGAAGCCGGAAGGCAGACAGACGACGCCTGCCGCCGCGCTGCCGAAGTCGTCCATTCGACGGTGCCCGCACCGACACCGCCTGGAGAGACCTGATGAAGACCACCACCTGGAAGACTGTCGGACGGGCCGCCGCCGTGGCCGGCATGGCCATCTGGATGCAGGGCTGCGAGTCGTTCTACTACAACGAGGAGCAGGACCTCCTCGTGCAGCAGGAACGCCTCCAGATGCAGCAGACCATGCGGCAGAGCTCCGATCAGACGAGTCGTGACCTGGCGACCCTGCGCACCGACCTCCACGCCTTCCAGGAGAATCAGAAGCAGCTCTACCTGGTCATCGACGAATTGCGCCAGGAGAACACCGCCCGCGCGCAGGAGATCGAGAAGCTCCGCAGCCTGGTGGCCGCTCTCGACGCGCGCATGAGCACCTCCGACAACACCTGGCGCAGCGACATGTCGTCGTTCCGCGAGAAGCTGGCTCAGGACCAGCAGAAGGCCATGACCAAGCTCACCAGCAACCTCGCCGATGAGATGGCCCGCAACCTCAACCAGATCCGCCAGTCCGCCGAGACCTCGCGGGCGGCCTCGAGTGCGATGGAGTACACCGTCCAGGCCGGCGATACCCTCAGCGCCATCGCCAAGGCCTTCAACGTCCCGCCCGAGGGCATCCGCTCGGCCAACGGCCTCAAGGGCGACATCATCCGCGTCGGCCAGCGCCTCAAGATCCCGTCGCGCTGAGACGCCGCGCCCCGCTCAGCCCTGATCCCACTACCGACCGCCGCCGACGGGGCCGTGACCGACCCCAGATCCTGCCCCGACGGCAGAACCCGGAGACGCTATGAACAGCACCGACACCCGACAGGCACTCCTGCGGCTGCTGCGGCACAACGCCCGCATGCCCAGCGCCGAGATGGCCGCACGACTCGAGCTGACCCGCGAGCAGGTCGATGACGCCATCGCAGCCATGGAGGCCGAGGGCATCATCATGGGCTACAGCGCCATCATCGACGAGGAGAAGGCCCCGAACAACGGCACCGTCCGGGCCATCATCGAGGTCGAGGTCCAGCCCGAACGCGACGGCGGCTTCGATAACGTCGCCATGGCCCTGGCGCGCTTCCCCGAGGTCCATGCGGTGCACCTCGTCAGCGGCCGCTACGACCTCCGCCTGGAGGTGGTCGGGCAGTCGCTGCAGGACGTGGCGCGCTTCGTCGCCAGCAAGCTGGCCTCGCAGGACGGCGTCAAGGCCACCGCGACCCATTTCATCCTTAAGAAGTACAAAGAGGCGGGCGTCGAACTGCGTGAGGAAGGCCCCTATGAGCGGCTCAAAATCGTCCCCTGACTGGGTGGCGCGGCATATCGCGGGCCTGCCGCGCAGCGGCATCCGCGACTTCTTCGATCTGGTCGAGGGCATGGATGACGTCATCTCGCTGGGCATCGGCGAGCCGGACTTCGTCACGCCCTGGAACGTCCGTGAGGCGGCGATCTACGCCATCAAACGCGGCCAGACCAGCTACACCTCCAACCTCGGCTACATCAGCTTGCGCCGGGAAATCTGCCGCTATGTCGAGGAGCACTTCGGCCCGGCCTACGCCCCGGAGCGCGAGTGCATCGTCACCGTCGGCGTCAGCGAGGCGCTCGACCTGATTCTGCGCGCCGTGCTCAACCCGGGCGACGAGGTCATCTACCACGAGCCCTGCTATGTCTCCTACGCCCCCAGCATCACCATGGCGCACGCCGTGCCGCGGCCGGTGGTGACGAGTGTCGAGGACGACTTCGCCCTGCGACCGGAGGCGGTCGAGGCGGCCATCACCCCGCGCACGCGGGTGCTGCTGCTGAACTTCCCGAACAACCCGACCGGCGCCGGCCTGACCGCGGAGGCCAAGGAGCAGCTCGCCGCCGTGGCCCGTCGCCATAACCTCCTGGTGATCAGCGACGAGATCTACGAGGAACTCAGCTACGAGCCGCGCTCGCCCAGCCTGGCGGCCCTCCCCGGCATGCACGACCGCACCGTCCTGCTCAACGGCTTCAGCAAGGCCGACGCCATGACCGGCTTCCGCATCGGCTACGCCTGCGGTCCGCAATCCCTGATCGAGGCCATGATGCGCGTGCATCAGTACTCGATGCTCTGCGCCTCCAGCATCGCCCAGGCCGCCGCCCTCGAAGCCATGCGACATGGCCAGCGCGCCCGCGATGAGATGCGCCTGGAGTACGAGCAGCGCCGCAATGTCATCGTGCGGCGACTCAATGACATGGGCCTGAACTGCTTCAAGCCCCGCGGCGCTTTCTATGCCTTCCCGTGCATCCGCTCTACCGGCCTCAACAGCCGCGACTTCGCCCAGCGGCTGCTCCAGCAGCAGAGGGTCGCCCTGGTCCCGGGAACCGCCTTCGGCGCCTGCGGCGAGGGCTTCGTGCGCTGCTCGTACGCCACCGCTATGAACGACATCGAGGAGGCCATGGTCCGCGTCAAGGCCTTCCTGGAGAGCCTCTGAGGCAACCGGGCCGCCCCGCGCGGGGCGGCCCGGACGAGGGCCCCGACCACCGTGATCGCCATCCTCACCGGCACCTACCAGACCGTCGACCCGCACTTCGGACGACAGCCCGCCGCCGTCGAACTGGACCTCGGCTGCGGCAAGGGCCTCCTGTCCCTGGAACTGGCACGACGCTACCCGGACCGACTCATCCTCGGCAGCGACGTCATGCTCGGACGGCTGCGGCGCATCGAACGCAAACGCGATCGCCGCGGCCTCGAGAACCTCGTCCTGCTGCGCGCCGATAACCTCGACCTGGCATCGTACCTCCTCCCGCATGACTGCATCGACCGGATCCACCTCCTCTGCCCCGACCCATGGCCCAAGAACCGCCACCGCGGCAAACGCCTCGTCACCACCGAGTTCATCGGCCGCGTGACGCGCCTGCTCAAGCCCGGCGGCGTCCTCCACATGTCCACCGACCACCTGCCCTACTTCGATGACTGGCAGCGCATCCTGGCGGTCTACCCGGCCCTGCGGCCCGACCCCGAGGCCATCGCCGATATCGCCGATATCCAGACGGACTTCGAACTGCAGTGGCGCCGCCAGGGCAAGGACGTCCCCCACCTCGCCTATCGCTACGAGCCCGCCGCCGCTGCAGACGCGGCGGCGGCGCGGGGCAAGTAGGTCCGCGGCGCCGGCCGTGGACCGCCAGGGCGCCGCCCCGCGGCGCCCCGTGCAGAGCCGAGCCGACGCTCGGCGCTCCCGGCACGGCGGCGGCCATGCAGCCGCACCGGCACCGCGCGCCCCCGGCGCGTCC
>JAGVUW010000015.1 GCA_019136035.1 Verrucomicrobiota bacterium
ACATTGACACTTCCGGCCGGTTTCGTGCGGAGACCAGTCGACGGTTGTGCTTGGGCTAGCCCGACCAGACGCACTACAGTGCGTAAGTCGGGCTAGGGCACGCGGTGAAGCCACACCGGCTCGCCGGCGGGCAGCAGGTCGCCTTCGATCAGGAGGCGGTAGCCGACCCCGGGGCGCTCATCGGCCCAGCCGATGGCGCCGGGCGCCAGGTCCGACCAGACGGCACCCTGGCCCAGGGTCACGAAATTCCATCCGGAACGGAGCACGCCGAAGCCATCCGCGGCGATCCCGCGCAGGCGCAGCGTCCCCGCGCGGTGAGCGAAGACACGGTACGCCTGGCCGAACTCCAGCGGCAGGCGCTCGGAGTGCGGCTCCAGCCTCTGGCCGTTGAAACCATGGAACGCCCCGATCAGCAGCGCGCCGTCCGGACGCGCGGCGGCCTCGGACTGGACCACCCTGGCGCTGTCGAAGGGCCGCAGCGTCATCCCAAAGCTGTTCCAGCCATGACGAAGCGACACCACCCGAACGCTGCCCAGAACCACCTGCACATGGACATCCGGACCGCGGTTGCCGGCCGGGTCGACGAGGCGCAGCCGCAGGGTCAAGGTGCCCTGCCGCAGGCCGGCGAGGGATACCCCGGCGACCTCCTGCGGTGAGGCCGTCACCAGGCCGCTGCCGGTGACGGCGGCGCCCGCTCCCGAATCATCGGCGAGGTCGTACTCGTAGGTGGCCCCGGCCTCGCCGTCGCGGAGGGTGAAGGCCAGCGTCGCCGTCGCCGCCTGGTCGATGAAGTCGCTCGCCAGGACGACGCTGTAGCCAGCCGGCGGGGCCGTGTCTTTGTGCAGCTCCAGCGAGGCGGTGTCGGCGTTGCCGGCCGCGTCGACGGCGCGGACCGCCAGGGCGAAGGCGCCGTCGTCGAGCGCGACAAATGGCCCGATGTCCTGCAGGCGGTCGAGGCCGGGGGTGAACCCAAGCCAGGCGCCGCCGTCGATGGCGAGGCTCCAGAGCGCGGCTTCGGTCGGTGCCGTCGTCAGGATCTCGCTGCCATTGACCACGCTGCCGGGCGCCGGCACCAGGAGCGCTACCGCCGGGCGCTCGGTGTCTTTGACGATGCCCTCATGGACGACCTCGGCGCTGGTGTTGCCAACGGCATCGCGGGCCCAAAGCCGCAAGCGGAGGGTGCCATCCGGGAGGCCGACGGCGTCCAACGCAGCGACGGCAAAGGCACCCAGGGCATCGATGGCAACACTGCCCTCCAAGGCCTGCACCGGCGCCCCGGCGGTCTCCAGGACGTAGTCGATGCTGGCGCCGGGTTCGCCCGTGCCGGCGAAGGCCGCCTGGCCCACGCTGTCGGTGTTGATCAGCTCGCTGACCGCCGTCAGCACCGGCGCCGCCGGGGCCTGGGTGTCCTTGACTGCGGTTCCTGCCGGCGTGGCTGCCGTGGCGTTGCCGGCGCGATCGCGACCGGCGACCGCGAGGGTGATGGTGCCGTCGCCAAGGCCCGTCAGGTCGATGCCGGCCACGCCAAAGCGCCCATCGCCACCGACCGGCGCAACGCCGACCACCGGCGCGCCGCCGCCCGACGAGGTGATGGCATAGAGGACATCGCTCAGCGCCTCGCCCTGGCCGGACAGTGCAAACGCACCCACCGTGGCCAGAGCCACCACCGGGCTCCAGGCCTCGACCTGGGGCGGCACCGGTAAGACGGTGTCCTTCGGCACCTCGTCCTGAACCGCCTGGCCGCGGTTGCCGAAGCTGTCCGTCAGCGCCACCGCGACCCGCAGGCTCCCGTCCGGCAGCGTGGCGACATCCACCGGCCCGCCGACCGCGACATCGCCGGTGACCGCGAAGACACCCGGCACCGATCCGCCACCGGCGCTGCTGGTCACGGTGACACTGCCGGTCGCGTCCGCCTCGCACCCCGAGACCGAGAAGCCCAACTGGCTCTGGTTGGCAGCGTTGATCACGCCCTGCCCCAGCGTCAGGCTGTAGCCGGCGGGCGGCACGGTGTCCATGATCACCTCGGCCGCGATCTTCACACCGCGGTTGCCGGCGACATCGCTGAGCCACGCCGACACGGCAAGCGGGCCATCCGCCAGGACGCCGACGGCGAGATTCGGGCTGCTCTGCGTGGCGGTGGCCACCGGGAAACTCCCCGCGAGGACACCGCCGACGGCGTCGGCGATGCGGTACTCGCAGACACTGCCTACCTCCGCACCCGTGAGCACCAACTGCAGGGCGTTCCTCGTGGCAGCGTTGAGACGACTGTGGCTGAGCGCCAGAGCGTAGCCCTGCGGCGGGAGGGTGTCCTTGACCAGCGCCATCGATACGCGGCCCTCGTTACCCGCCAGATCGACGTCGCGCACGGTCAGCGTGAAGGCGCCCTGCGGCAGCGCCGCAAACCCGGACAGGCTGGACAGGACGCTGACGCCGCTCTGCACCGCCACCCATTGGACCTGGTTGATCGAGGCCTCCAACGTGCCCAGCCCGTCGCTGACGCAGAGGATACCCTGCGCACCGTTGACTCGCGTGCCCGCCGGGATGCCGCCGACCAGGGTCGGCGGCACCGGGTCGACGACGATCGTCCAAGGCGCCGACCAGACACTGCGGTTGCCGGCGGCGTCGCGGGCAGCCGCCTCCAGCGCGTGCGACCCCGCGGCCAGGGGCAGCCCGGTGTGGTCGTAGGACCAGGTCCCGGCCGGACCGACGAGGGCATTGCCGATCGGCACCCCCTGCAGGCGTAGCTCGACCGTGCTGCCAGACTCGGCCGTGCCCGTGAACACGAGCGTGCGGTCGTTCGTGACCCGATCACCCGCCAGACCCGTATCCGTGCTGATACCGGTCAGCACGGGTACCCCCGGCGGCGTGCCGTCGTAGGAGAACGAGGCCAGCGCCCACGGCCATTGCACATTCCCGGCGCTGTCGACAGCACGGCTGCCGACGCTGTAGGCGACGCCCTCCCCCAGCGCGGCAGCCGGGACGTCGAGCCGCCAGGACTGGGTGCCGGTGGCCACGAGCCAGAGGGTGTCGTTCTCGGGCTCCCAGGCCTGACCATTCCAGTAGCTCACCGTCCCCCCCTGGACCTGCCGCAGCCGCACCTCCACGCGCTCCACCGCGCTGACGGCGTCGCTGGCGGTGCCCAGGACCCCACCCGGCCAGGTCGCGACGCCGACCGTGCCCGGCGTGCCGATGGTCGACACGGGCAGCCCGGCATCGTAGAGGACGCTCGCCTGTGCCGGCGGATCCTGCACATTCCCCGCCGGGTCGACGGCGCGAACGCCCACGCCATAGCGCACCCCGCTCGTCAGCGCGGCCGCCGGCAGAGGCACCTGCCAAGTGGCCGTACCCACCGCCGGGAGCCAGACCGCGCCCGCCACCCAGCCGGCGCCATCCCAGAAAGCGCCGTCGCCGGCGCGGCCGCACTGCACCTCCACACGGGCCAGGCCGCTGCCGCCGACGTTGTCGCTGGCCGTCCCAGCCAGGAGTCCGCCCCAGGTCTGCGGCCCAACCGTCGGAGCGAGCACCAACGCCGCCGCCGGCGCGACGCTGTCGAGGAGAATCGTGTCCGAGACCTCGAGTACATTGCCGACGTCATCGCGGAAACGCCCGAAAACACGCTTCTCCCCATCGCCGCCGAGGAGCTGCCAATCGCGCGTGGCCGCCACCGTCTCCCAGTCCGACCAGGGCGCACCGGCGTTGCAGAAGGACATCTGCGCGGCGCCGCTGACCGCCATCGCCAGCACGACCGACCGCGATCCCGTCGCCGCCGGCTGACCGGCACCGATCGCAAAGGACCCGGCCGGCGCCTCGGCATCGAAGGTGAAACCGGCCTCATCCGGCTGCGCCTGCTCGTTGCCGGCGCGGTCGACGGCCCGGCAGCGCACCAGGTAGTTCGTCCCGCCGCCGAGATCCGCCGCCGCCAACGGCAGGACCCAGGCGCCCCCGACCGCCTCGACCGTGACCCAGAAGGCGCCGGTCTGCCAGGCGGCGCCATTCCAGTAGTGCGTCGCCTGCCGCAGCAGGCTGACCTCGACCCGCGCCACGCCGGCCGGGCCGTCGTCGGCGACGACGCCGCTCACCGCCCCAGGCCAGCTCAGAGGGCCGTAGGTCGAGGCACCCAGGACCAGCGCCGCCACGGGCGCCTGCTGATCCAGCGTCACCTGGTCCTGAGTCGACAGGACATTCCCTGAACTCAGGTCGCGGAATTCGCCATGCACAGTCTTCGGGCCGGCACCACCCGGCAAAACCCAGGCTTGCGTCGCGGCATACGGCGTCCACGCTGCCGGGAACTCCTCACCGGCGTTGCGGAAGCGCATCTCGAGGTCGTGGCCACCAGCGCTCACGGCACAGTGCAGAACGACCGCGGTCGTGTTCACAAACAACGGGTTGCCGACGCCGACGGTAAAGCCGCCCGAGGGCACCGTCGAGTCGAAAATGAAGGTCGAAGCGCTCCCGGTGGCTTCCTCATTGCCGGCATGGTCTGTGGCACGTGCCGACACCGCATAGCGCCGGCCATCGTCGAGGGCCTCCGCCGGCAACGGCACACTCCAGCCGCCGCCGTCGAACGGCGCCGACAGCCACACCGGCGCGACCCCGACGGCCCAGCCGACGCCATCCCAGGCCGCCCCCGCGTCACCATCGGGCTGACGGAGGATCGAGACGGCCACCCCCGCCACGCCGCTGGTGGCATCGGTGGCGCCCCCGGAGACCACGCCCGGCCACGTCCCGGGGCCATACCCGCCCGCCGTGCCGACACTCGAGACCGGCGCGGCCTGGTCCAGCAGGACATCGTCCGAGAGATCGAGGAGGTTCCCGGCGGCATCGCGGTACGCCGCCGCCAGCGCCTTGCGGCCGTCCCCGGCAGCGAGCCCCCAGGGATGCTCCGCCGCATAGGGCAGCCAGGCCGTCCAGCCACCCGCACCCTCGCGGAAACGCATGGACTGCGCCCCCGTCACCTGACTGCGTAGCGTCACCGCCGGCGAGGACACCGCCGGCACGCCCGCGCCCTCGATGCTGAACTCCCCCGCGGGCGCTGTCCCATCGTGGGTCAGGACCGCGGACGACACGGGATCCTGGACGTTCCCGGCGCGATCGACGGCGCGGCTGCGCACCGTCACGGCCACCTCTTCCGGCAACGCCGTGCCCGCCAGTGGCAGGCTCCATGAGGCCGTACCGGAGGCCGTCAGCCAGACGCTCCCGGCTCCCCACGCAAGGCCATCCCAGAAGGCGCCGTCGCTGGCGCGGCTGCACTGCACCTCGACACGCGCCACGCCGCTGACGCCGTCGACCGCCGTGCCACTGACCTCGCCCGGCCAGGTCAGCGGCCCGTAGGTGCCCGCGGTGGAGATGGCGGATTGCGGCAGACCGGTGTCGAGGGTGACCGCGTCGCTCACGGCCAGGCGATTCCCGGCAGCATCGCGGAACTCGGCTTCGACCGTCTTGGCGCCGTCGCCATCGAGGAGGACCCAGGCGTGACTCGCGGCCCACGCCTGCCAGTCGCTCCAGTCGCCGCCCTGATTGCGGAAACGCATCTGCACGGCGCCCCCGACCGCGACGACCAGATCGACGGCGCGCGACGCCACCCAGGTCGGCCCGCCCACGCCAATCACGAAGGCGCCCTGCGGCGGCGTCCGGTCGATGCGCAGTTCGTCAGCCGTGCCATCCTCGGCGCGGTTGCCGGCCGCGTCGGTGGCCACGGCAACGACATCATAGACACCCTCGGCAAGGTCACCGGGAAGGACCCCCGACAGATCCAGACTCCAGGTACCGTCACCGTGGTTCACCGCCGCCGCGGTGGTCCCGTCAACGGTGACCGCCACACCGGCCCCCGCTTCGGAGACCGTGCCGTTCAGCACCGGCCGGCCCAGGGCCGTGACGCAGGGCGCCACCGTGACCACCGGAGCCTGCCGGTCAAAATGGTAGACGGCCGTGCCACGTGCCGACGAACCGGCCTCCCCCAGAGCCAGCGCCCGCACCTCGATGCTCGCGCCATCGGCGCCATCCAGAAACAGCGCCTGGCCATCGGGAAGCTCCGGGCTGTCCTCGTCGGGGTCGGTGCCGTCCAGGGTGTAGACCACCCGGAGGGCATGCGTCGAGGTGATGCCGACCTCGATGGCGTGGTTGAAGCTCCCCGCCGGCGGCGTGAACTGCACCGGCCCCGCCGGCAGGTAGACCAGCACCGATCCGGCCACCGGCGTGACCGCTTCGTCGTAGTAGAAGGGGTCCATGTTGCGTGCGTAGGGCACCCCCGCGAACGCCAGCGCCGCCGTCCCACGCGCCACACCGCGCAGGCTGAACCCGAAGACGGCCTCCTGCGCCCCGCCCGCGGCCGCCGCCGCAACGCGCCAGCCGGTGAGGCCGATATTCTCCATGCCGTGCAGACGGAACCGCACCATCGAGGACGCCGGCACGGCCTCCATGAAGTCCTCGGCGAGCACCGGCGACCCGGGCACCCACTCGTTGTAGAGTCGCGACGGGTTGGCCCAGAGGCTGCCAGGGACCACCTCGACCAGCGCCGGATCCCAGGTCACCTCCAGCTTCAGGTCCCTGAGAATCGGGCTGGCCACCGCGACGCGGACGTCGACCGTCTCGCCCTCAACCACGGACCACGCGCCGAGGGCAATGGTGGTGTCGGCCGAGGCAACCGCCCCGGCCAGGACGAGCCAGGCGATGGCTCGGTAGGCTATGCGCATGGCGTCGTCCTCCAGCCGCCCTGTCCTGAGTGCGACTCAGTGAACCGTTACCGTGCCGCCGCTCACCGCGACGGCCTCATCCAGACCGCGCCCGCTGGTGAACGAACTCTCCGCCAGCAGCGTCAGGCGTGTCGTGCCCGGGCGCAACGCCCGCAGGCGCCAGGTCAGAGCCGGCCCGGACACCGCAGCGTCGACGTTCTTCCGCCCCGGCGTGCCGGCGTGGATGATCACGATCTTGCCGCTGCCCGGGGCGCCGTAGGCCTCGATGCCCGATCGAAATGCCGACCCGACCGGCCGGACGCTCTCCGGCACCACGGCCAAGGCCTGGCGGTCATAACCCAGGACCAGAGTGCAGCTCTCCAGAGCCGGCGCGGTCAGCCGCAACGTCACCTCGAACTCGCCGCCCACGACTGCCTCATAGTCGCCCAGAGACACCGCGACGCCCTGTCCGCAGGCGGCCAGTTCCTCCGGGCTGAAATCGGCTGGCGGCCGCGGCGACCAGGCACCCGCAGCCGGCGTAGCGTCGCCGCCCGCCGCCTCGGCGACAGCCCGCGCCGAGGGCGCGGCCC